>JBMCTC010000072.1:0-11732 GCA_048624115.1 Spirochaetota bacterium | reverse complement strand
ACGTGGCTATTCTCGTTTCTGATTCACCAACAAAGCGGCAAGGTTCGTGACAGTTTGTCTTGCTTGACAGCGCGTGAAGCGATTTAATAGAGATGTGCCAGGCTTGCTAACAGTCCTCGTGGATAACAAAGACTACGTCCCCATCTCAAAGCTCAAGGAATCGGAGAGCGGAGAGCTCAATCTCACGACGATGCTGCCCGATCAGGATCGAGCGACGATCGAACTCTACCTAAGAGGGGGACGCTATCTCGAGCACCTGCACACCTTTGAAGTGAGCAACCTTCACGACAAACCGGAACGGCCACGTATCGTTGTGTCCGCGCACGTACGAACGACGCTTAACGTGACATTGAGGGTGGACGGCGAGCTTGTCGAGACCGAGAGCTTCGCGGTGCCGGAAGAAGTTCACGACATCAACTGGTCGCCGTGGCTCTGGGCAGCTCTCGTTGTTATCCTGCTTTCCGCGGTTGCGATCGCTGGAGTGATTTATCTTCCCGATCTCATGACTCTCGATCAGTCACGGCGCGACTCCGCCGAGAGACTGACTTCCGAGGGTTCGCTTAGTACGGTGCCGCAAGAAACGATGAGACCTCCTGGAGAGATGGATGAGAGCGAATCAAGCACAGATTCGGTAGAGCCTGACCGGGACGTCGGTGCGGATCCCGCCGAACGGGGGCCGGTCGGGCCAGTTGCGGCGGTCGCGGTGCTCCCGACGGAGTTAATCGACCAGCCTCTCTACTTCGAGCCGGAGAGCACTGCGCTCTTGCCGGAGACTCGTGAACAGATCGACGCGGTCGCGTCCGCGATCGCGAGAACGTCGCCCGCCGGCATACGGGTGCTCGTTCAGGGACACACGGCACTTTTTGGTACACAGGCGGCGCGTATAGAGCTCTCGCTGAGACGCGCGCAGAACGTCGCAGATGCCCTCAGCGAGCGGCTTAAACGCTCTGGGGTCACTGAGGTCGAGATTGTACCAGAGGGTCTGGGGGGCGCGAGACCAATAACCCGCGATGAGGCAGATCAATGGCGCAACCGAAGAGTGGTGCTCTCGGTCGAGGGGCGATAGCTACTCTGGTTCTACCCACTCGACGGTAATCGATGCAACTGGACTACTCACGCCTTGCCAAACTGCAACTACGCGATACTCAGCGGCCGTCGGCTCCGGCGCCCAGATGAACGTTCCGAGACAACTCTGCGTCTGCCAATAGTTATCAGCAGATGGCTCACTTCCATCTCGCGTGACGTAGAGGATCGAGGAGAGGTAGTTGCAGTTGATCATCAGCTGACCCTCAGGATCAGTGCCATCCGAAGTGATTAACTCGATGTTTCGACCAACCGTTGAACCGTCTACAGTGAACTCGGGCCGATCAAGATCCGGATTTTCCTCGTGCTGCCAGATAACATTCACCACCACCGGCTCGGTAAGCTCGCCGTCGATTTCGCCGATCACGGCGTAGGTCGCGGCTCCTTCGAGCGCTCGGCTGATAGGCACAACTTCTCCGGGTTGGATCGGCCCGCCCCAGTTGTTTTGCGGGCCCGGTTCGCTTCCGTCGCGAGTGACATACATCGTGAGGTCTTCGTCAGTGTTCGGGATGAGCCGTCCCTCAGGGGGGCCACCAGTCGGTAGCGTAACTGTTGCACCGCTCTCGAATGCCCTTCCGGTTCCATCAACAAAGCCAACGAGGGCTGCAAGCCGCGCCGGCCCCTCGCCCTGCGTCTCGGGGGCACCTACAGGCGCCTCGTCGGGCTGCGAGGCGCAACCAAGCACGAAGAGCACCGCTATTGGAACGAGAAACGCACGGTATCGACCTCTCATGACTATCCTCCGCATCCCCTATAGTATCATCGAACGATGCGGATGACAGCTAATCATCCCAAATCGCGCGCCAGTCGAACTTCTTACCCCTTCGCTTTCCGGTTCGTTTCGGCGGAGAGCGGTCATCGTGCGGCGCGCGCTCTGGTGTCGGGGCTTGCGGCGTCGATGAACTCGGGGTCGCGGACGTAGACGTCGATGTCGGCCTCAGGCTTGGCCTGCGATTGGCGGGAGATGCCGCGGAGGCACCGCTCTTGTGCGAACGACGCGAGCTTATGCCCTTGACAACTGCACCAAGAAGCATCATAACCAATCCCCCAGCAGAGACGAACGGAAAGAAGTCGCCGGCCCGTGTGTAAAAGGTGCGTGGCTGGTTTTCGCGGATGACCACGTCGGTGACGATGGCTACCTCTTCGAAGTAGGGGGCGGTAGCCTTGATCCGGCCCATCTCGTCAACATAGCCGGTCAGTCCGGAGCTGGTCGTGCGTATGACCGGTCGTCGATTCTCGACAGCGCGGAACATTCCGGCCACAAAATGCTGCTTCGCCTGCACCTCCGCGAGCGACCAGTAGTCGTTTGAGATATTTGCGAGGACTTCGGCCCCCGCGAGAACAAAGCGCCGCACGTAGTCCGGGAAGACATCCTCATAACAGATCGGAGTAGAGAAACGCATGAGTGGATGCTCGAACACCGTCATCTCCGAACCCTCGGTCCAGAACATCACGTCGTACTCGAGCAGCAGGTTATAGACCCACGGAAAGGCATCGCGGTAGGGAAAATGCTCGGTGAAGGGAACGAGGCGAATCTTTCGATACGTCTCTCGCCGTCGACCCTGGTCGTCAAAGAGCACCGCGGCGTTGTAGTTCAGACGCTCGGTCTCTGCGCCGTCCTCATCCATGACTCGCTCGTAATCGTCATTCCCGGTGAGAAGCCAACGACCAAGCTCATCCTGGTAGGAGAGAAACTCGTTCACGAGCCGATTGAATCGGCGTACCGATCGATCCTGTCCCCATCGGCGGATGTTGGGTACAAATGCCGTCTCCGACCAAAAGATGATGTCCGGATCAGCCTGCAATGCTCCATCGGTCAAGCGCTGCAACGTATCGAACGTCCGTTCGTAGTCGGTGCGCCGAGGATCGTTGTTCTGCTGGATCTGGGCAACGCGCACGGTTCGTTCGGGTACGTCGGTCCCACTGTTGACGGCGAGCAAGATGGTCCCGAGCAGCAACACGGCACCCACAGTCGCTGCGGTCCCGGCAAGGGCGGCAAGGCTGTGACGCAACGAGGGCCCGCGCTCCTTCTCGATTCGATGGCGAAACTGAAAACTGCGCGCCGGCGCGTCCACAATCGATCCGATCAGTTCGGCGAGCGCCGCATTGCCCAGAAGCACAACAAAGCTGATCCCCCAGACACCGGTAACCTCCGCGATTTGAATAAGCGGAATCACCGAGTACTGCGTGTGGCCCGTGAGAGCCCACGGGTACCCGAGAAAACCCGATGATCGGAGATACTCAAACAGCGTAAACGCGAGGGGAAAAACCAGGAACCGCGCTCTTCCAGCAAGCCGGTACATGGCCAGCGAGATGGGCGCGAAAATAAGAAAATAGACGAAGAATATGCCCACCGTAATCTGCAGGCTCACGAGACTAAAGGTCGCGAGCCAATAGTTTGTCAGCAGTGTGGAGAGGACGCCAAACACAATGATGTAGAAGACACCGTGCCCAAACCGGGCAGAACGAACGGCAACCAGGAGCGGCACCAACGCGATCCACCCTAAGAACGGAAAACCGTCCAAGCTTACAAACGAAGGGAGAGCAATGGTCATCAAGAACGCCGACAAAAGGGTCAACACAAGGGCCCATGGCCTGACCAGCATGTCGCGTTCAGAGGCGTGCCCGCAAGCGGCAACAATTGCCGCGCGGTATCGGCCAATCCTAAGGAACAGGTAAACACCGACGTTGAGGGCAACAAGTGGGAAGGTGCGTGACCACACCAGAAGACGTTCGGTCTGCGTATCGAGCGCGAGGCGCAACATTCCGCCCTCGACGAAGCGCTGCACGTAGTCAAGGTTGGCGTTTAACGCGAAAACGAAGCTAAAGAGGAAGAGAACAAGCGATGCCGCACCGAGTATCTCCGGTACGAAGTAGAGCCTGCGAAGCCTGTGTCGGCAAAGCGGCGCAAATTCGGTCGAGCCGGCAAACAGCGCGGCGCCCCACAGATAGTGTAGCCCCAGCACAAAAAGGAAAGGCGCGTCGGCCCAGGTAAGCGTGGGGAGCTGAATGGTGCTCCCGAGATTGATGTATGTAACTGCAAGTGAGACCGCGAGATAGAAGGCGGCAGTCACCCGTCCAACGGATCGTGTCATTACGCCAGTGAGTCTATTCGATGCGGGCCGGCCTCGCAATCACAAAGCTCGGGGTGGTTGCCGTCCCCTTTTCGGGCTATAATGCCCCGACGCCATGGAATCGTTTCGGAAGCCCCAAACACCGCGTAAAAGACGCATCGCCAAGCGAAGAATCCGCTCGTTCAAGTGGTTCTGGCGCGCATTGCGGTCGGTCGCAGCACCCTACCTGCGAAAGAAGTTTCGCGTACATGCAGAGAACAGTGAACTCGTACAACGTATGAGGCCGCCCTATCTGATCTTACCCAACCACTCGTCGGTTATCGATCCGTTCTTCGTCGGCAGTCACGTGCCCGACGTCATTCATTACGTTGTGTCCGACGCCAACTTCCGGTCGCCGTTGGTTAACTTTGGCTTGGCGCTTGTCGGCTCGATTCCAAAGACCAAGGCAATGACAGACATGGACTCAATCAAGAACATCATGAAAGTCACGCGGCAGGGGGAGGTCGTAGGCATCTTTCCCGAGGGGCAGAGCACGTGGGATGGGCACAGCCTTCCGCTTTTCTACTCCACGGCCAAGCTGATCAAGGTATTGCGAGTGCCGGTAATCGTGGCGCGCATCTCAGGCGCGTTTCTCTCAAAGCCGCGCTGGGCCCGCTACGCACGACGCGGCAGGGTCAACGTACGATTCGATGTGGCCTTCACCAGTGAGCAGCTCAAGAACGCGACGGTGCCTGAGGTCGACGCAAAGATCAACAAGATGCTTGAGCACGACGATTACGAGTACAATCGTGTCGTTGGTCAGAAGTTTTACGGAAAGCGGCGCGCGGAGTACGCCGAGATTGCCCTCTTCATCTGCCCGAGTTGCAAGAGTATTAGCACATTGCGGTCACACCGGAACCTGCTTTCATGCGGCGAGTGCAGATATGCGGTCCGATTTGGTCTCAACGGCTTCCTGCAGCAGAAGAAGGGCGCGCTGAAATTCGATAACCTTCACGACTGGAACGTGTGGCAGCGGGAAGAATTTGCCCGGCGGGTAGAAGATTTTTTGCTCGGCGCTGGTGAGACGCCTCTGATTGTAGAGCATGAGGTCGAAATCAGCACTGGGTACAAATCCCAACCGTTGCAGACGCTCATGAAAGCGCGACTCGAGCTGCACCAGCAGACCATTGAAGCGTTAGGCGAGCACGGACAGAGGCTTCGTCTGCCAATCGCGGAAATACGAGGCATCAACGTCCAGAACAAGGAGCGTCTGGAACTCTATATCGGTGACGACCTTTACCGAATTGTACCAACGAACCCTCGCGGCTGCACGTACAAGTGGGACCTCGCGGTCAGATTGGCTCACGCATTACAGGAGCGCGAACAATCAGACTTGCAAGAGGCGTAGAAACAAAAGAGCATTCGACATCGCGGCGTTTTTGACTACAATGGAAAGCGGTAGATGTAATGGCACGATCCAACGCAAAAATGGATAAGCTCAAGAACGTCATAGGTGTCGACTCGGTCCTTAACAAGGTTCAAGATCTAGACATTCTGCTCGAGACCATCCTGTCCGAAGCTAGAAGCGTTCTCAGCGCAGACGCTGGCAGCATCTACACGGCGCACGGCGCAGAGCTCGCGATCAGTTACTCCCAGAACGACACCAAGGCACGAGAACTGAAGCCCGGCGAGAAGCTGATTTACAACGTCTTTCGCATCCCCATCGGGACGGGGACGATTTCCGGGTACGCTGCCATGATCGGCACTACCGTAAACGTGCGAAACGTGTACGATATTCCCGATGAGGCTCCCTATGGCTTCAGTCCGAGTTACGACCAGAAAACCGGGTACCGAACCGTCTCGACTATCGCAATCCCTCTCATCAACAACATGGACCAGGTGCTCGGGGTGCTCCAGCTCATCAACAAAACCGATAGCCGGGGCCGAATAATCTCCTTTAGCAAGGACGACGAGCTCGTCGCGCAACACTTCGCGACAAATGCAAGCCTCGCATTACAACGGGCGAAGATGACACGAGCAATTCTGCTGCGAATGACTCGCATGGCCGAGTTGCGTGATCCCAAGGAGACCGGACCCCACGTCAACCGCGTCGCAGGATACTCTCTGGAAATCTATGAGCGGTGGGCGGCGATGAAGAACCGCGCAAGAAAGGATATCGAACACACACGAGACATCCTTAGAATGGCAGCCATGCTGCACGATGTGGGAAAAGTCGCCATCAGCGATACAATCTTGAAAAAACCCGGGCGCTTCGAGCAGAGCGAACGTGAAATCATGAAGAGCCACACGTGGCTTGGCGCGAGGCTTTTTACCGATAAGCAGAGCGAGTTCGACGAGATCGCACAAGTTGTTGCGCTCAATCATCACGAACACTGGGACGGCAGAGGCTATCCCGGCCATGTAGATGTGGAGACGGGTAAGGCGATCAAAACGAACGGCCAGGGCGAGCCGGCCGGAAAGAGCGGAGAGGAGATCCCCTTGATGGGCCGAATCGTCGCTCTTGCCGATGTCTACGACGCGTTGACGAGCATTCGAGTCTACAAGGAGGCGTGGACCGAAGATGACACACTTCGAGAAATCCGCACCCTCTCAGGTACACAGTTTGACCCAGACGTCGTCACCGCTTTTTTCGAAGCGCTTCCGAGCATCAAGACCATCAGCGCGAAGTTTGCAGATGCAGCAGAACCAAAAGTGGAAGAGTCACCTGGGGAAGTCAGCCGGAAGCCGAAAGCGTAGAGCGATCTGGTTCCTCATGTTAGTGCCCCTTCTCTCAGTTGCAGGATGTTCCCAAACATCAAATCCATCGTATTACTTCCTCGCACGTCCTCACGCTGTCTTGCTACACGACGACTCTTGCTGGTCGTTGGACGACTGTCCCGAGTGTAACGGCTGGGCCGTCGGCGCAAACGACGGTGCTCCTGAAGCCAGTTTCGTCGGCGCCAGCATTTTCGGCGCGCTCTTCGCTCAGCGACTCCTGCTTAAAGAAGGTTTGTTCGAGGGGGCGGTCGAGATCACCTTCAACTATGAGATCTTGCGGACCGACAATGGCGCGTTCGAGCGTTCGGGCGAGGCGTACGACTATCGAGTGGTGCTTACCGATACAGCCTCCAATCCGTCGCAGGTTTCCGGTCCGCTCATCGAGGCGTCACTCTTTGGTCTTGATGGCGTGCGCGTGCTCGAAGTGAGTCGGGAGTTTCCCGAGGGCTGGAGCGAGCCGTTTGGGATTGGCCTTCAAGCGTCGGGATCAGCGCTGTCTGGATCAATCCAGGTTCGCGCCGTTGACGCAATTACGGTCAAGGCCGGAAGCCCATGATGAGAGCAATGCAACGCTGCCTTATTGGTCTTGCCATCGGCACTCTGGTTGTAGGGTGCATGCCACACTGGCTCGCTCCAAAGCCTCAGGTTCGCTTGGCCCCGGAACCGGGCGTGTACGGCGAACCGATCTTCGTTGAACCGGACGGCGACGAGGGCGACCGTTACTTCGCCACGATTGATCCCGACGCGTCGAGACAGGAGTTCGTCGAGTTCTTTGGCGAGTACATCCGACGCGATGTAGACTTTCGGATTTTTGTGATCTCGGCGTCGGGTGTACAGAGCAAAATCGAACGCGTACGATATGTGATCGAAGGAAATGGGCCGATGATCGATTCGCCGACGCTACAGCAGAGCAACGTGAGTCATTTCTCGTACGATCTTTCGTGGAACGCTCAAGCGGTAGAGGATGACACGACTCCCTTTGAGGCACTCGAGTTTACGGTCGTGAGTTCGGAAACAGGTCCCCTTACATCCTGGGCCGACGCGGAGGATCGAGGCAGAGTCGAACACGGATGGAGCGTGTACTCCGATATCGATCCTTCAATGACAGTTACTCCTGGGCCGATCACCTACACGTACACGTCCTCTTTCGCAGGAGACGCGCGGTGGATGAGCGTGTTTGTTCGAGACGAAGACAGGAATGTCACGGGCTTTGGAAGCGTCTACATGACGACATGGCCGGGGCCGGCGAGCGTGTATTCCGGACACGGCACTGCAAACGACACGGTTTTTCTTAACACTCTCACACCCGGCAGCACCGGGGCCCCAGCCTTTAGCGAAGTTGTCGGCCCACCGCCATCAACGGCAACCACGATTGGCGTGGAGCTCGGGGACATCTCGGGGGACGGACTGTCCGATCTTGCTGCCGTTTACGAGGAGTCGGGCACGGTGTACGCCGTCTGGGTGCCGGGGAACGGGGACGGCACGTTCGCGTGGACCCGCAGGCGCACACTCTGGCAAGAGTCGAGCGCGACGGCCCTCCCCGAGCGAGATATCTACGTAGCGGACTTGAACCAAGACGGCAAAAGCGAAGTCATTGTTCCGACGGCAACGGCCGGCGTGCACGTCTATCGAGCTGATGGATCACGCGCGACCACGCTCTCAGGGCAAGCGGCGCGCCTTGCATTTGGCGATTTCGACGGCAATGGCGAAGCAGACATCGCTGGTTTGTTGCCGGGCACGGCACCACAGATTCGTATCTGGCTTGCACGAAACGGCTCGTACAATTTCGTGCAACAGCTCTGGGGCCCGCCTTCCGGGAGCAACAACCTCGCCGCAGGCGACCTCGATGGAGACGGCTATGACGATCTCCTCATCGCTAACCCGGTCACCCTTACCGATCCTTCGGTAGAAATCTACTGGGGATCAGCGACGGGGTACCTCGAGCCGGAGCTCGCGGAGTCTTGGGGGGCTGATGGGACGGCCGACGTTGCGGTCCTTGACTACGACTTCAATGGGACCTTGGATCTCGTGTTCGCCAACGAATGGAGCATCGGTTCAAATATCTACACAAATATGGGCGACGGAACGTTCGTTGCCGGCACGCCGGTTTCGGGTGAAAGCGGTGTCCAGGTCGAGGTAGCCGACGTGACGGGAGACGGGAATCTGGAGGTTATTGAGCGGGTATCGGATGCAACGAACACAATTCGGTACTTCGTAATCAGTGGCGGCAACCTCGGAACTGCACTCTCGATCGATGCTGCGGCGGCACCGCCAAACGATATCGCGGTGGGAGCACTGCGATGAAAAAGCTTCTCCTCATAGCCGCGTTCGTCATGGTAGCCGTCACCGGCTGCCTGCTGCAGTTGGAGAATCCGAACGTCATTCTCGATGCTGCTCCGGCGTACAACGATGCGAGAATATCCGTTCCGTTCTTTGCTACCGGAGTCGCGTCTCCGGCTCGAGTTGTATGGGAGTTGGAGTTCTACGACACGCTCACCACCACGTGGGTGAACGCGGGCTCAGGGCAGCTTCAGCTTCCAACGGAGACCTACGGCACACTCGAGCTTGGCGAGCTTCCACAATCCAAGTATCGACTGACCGTTCAATTGCTCGGGTCGCGCTCTAACAAGGAGGAGGTAGCGTTCCAGAGGGTCGAACACGAGTTCTACGTCGATCGAGTTGCACCAAACGTGAGCGATATCACAGGACTAAGCACAAACCCCTCAACTCGGTTGGCGTCGGAGGACGTGTATCTCACGATTGCATTCGTGGACACGAGTAATCCGGACTCCGAGTCGCCACACCGGGTATTGGTCAACGTAGAAGACTTTTTCCTGACTAAAAGCATTCACGAGGTAAACGGTGAGGTGTTGCTCTGGCAAGCAGGAGACCTCGCTGTAAGTACTACGGTGACGGCGTATGCCGTAGTCATCGACGAGGCGGGCAATCGGAGCGATATGCTGATCCAGAACTTCACGACACAATGAGTAAACGACACCTCTCGCTACTGGTATTGACTCTCATCTTTGCGATGCTCCACGCGGCTCCGATACTGTTTGTGAACACCGCTCCTCTGGGCGCCGAAGTCGTCGTTAATGGAGTCATCTCGGGAACAACGCCGCTGATCCTCAGGGACCTCGAGGCGGGTCCAGTTGAAGTCTCGCTTATGAAACCGGGGTACCTAACAGCGAGCGTCAATGTCGACCTCGAGGACGGAGGCGTAACGGTGATCGAGCCGACACTCGAACCGACCTCCTTCGTCGCGGCCTTCTCCTCCCGGACCGACGTTGCGGGACAACAGGAGTTCGCTCAGCAGGCGGCACAGCTTCGCCTGCCCGTAGGTGATTACCGTATCGCGAGCGAAGACGGCGCGCTGGCGATAACCCCAGTGTATCCACGCGAGTCGGCACTACGTGCAGCCAAACTCGTGACAATTGCTGCTGGTATTGCGGCCGCAATAAGCACCATAGAAGACACGTTGGTAAGCGACGGCCGATCGTACTTCACAAGCTACCTTCCCTCACCTGGAACAATCGCGACGTGGGTAACGGCAACCGGCGCCGCCGGCTTTTGGATCGCACTCGAATCAGACAAGCGCCGGTACGAAGAGCGAACGAAAATCCGCCGGTTCGCGGGGAAACTCACTCCGGCAGAGGTAGAGGCGCTCTATCTGGAGGCGGATCAGGCGCTCTCGATCGGAGACCTCCCGAGAGCATTGGCAGGGTACGCACGAGTCATGGAGGGCGGAGACGACAGTGTCTATGTGCCCCCCGCGATATACAAAGCCGGACAGATATACAGCTCGACCGGCGACGAAGAGTTGGCCATGGGCTTGTGGCGAAGGATCCTCGACGAGTATCCCGACCCTGGGGTATATGACCGAGCGGTTCGATCCCTCTCGGAGACACTTGCCGAACGAGAAGCCTTCGCAGCGGCGCTCGAAACCCTCAATCTCATGACCTTTGTTGATCCCATTTTCGCCAGAGAAGATGTCGAGGAAGACCGCACTCGCCTGCAGAATCTGGCGAACAATCAAGACGAGGCGCGGCAATGAGAAAGACATTGATGCTGCTCGTTGTCGGCCTACTCACTCTCTCCCCGCTCACTTCACAGAGCATAAGTGATTCGATTGCGCCTCGGGACATCGACACGATCCTCAAACTCATAGACGCCGTGGCCCTCGCAGAAGCGCGGATCATCGCGGGTGCGCCGATCAATGCAGCGGACATCGCGACAATCGAGGAACTCGTTCGAATCGGAGATGCAATCGGAGCCGAGGACGTAGCGGCCCGGGCTCGCACGCTTGGGACCATTGTCCGACCGGCAAATCCGGCCCCACCGGATCAACCGGAGATAGAAGGGCCCCTTCCGGGAGGCGCGCAAACTCCTCTCGCGGGCGACGGCCGTGCGTTTCGGACCTGGACCACCGTGCTAACGGTTTCCGGTAGCACGGCGTTGGCGCTATCCGGCGTTATGTACGCTCTCGCAGAACGTGATTACCGTAGTTGGCAGGAGAGCGACGACGAGAGCACTCGCGCGGAGCTCTTCCAGGCGTGGCGAGGTTATGAGTTACTGAGCCTCGGCATGGGCGGCCTTGCTACGCTTTCACTCGGTGTCGGCCTGCCGCTGACCTATGCTCTTTCGGATCCGCGGGAGGCAGCAGCGACAGCTCTGAGCAGGGAGGTGTTCACGGCAGAAGAGCGCACGGCACAGCTCATTGAGCTCTACTCAGCGCGAGCATCGATCGTGACTGAGATCAACGCGCTACCGGAACTGGAGCCGAGACGCCAGCTGTTCACGACAATCGGAATAACTGCC
>JBMCTC010000071.1:0-11932 GCA_048624115.1 Spirochaetota bacterium | reverse complement strand
GGCAAGCGCGATGTACGCCTCGCTCACCCGCCCACCGCTGATCGCCAGTATGTCTCGGCTCTCCGGCGTTGAGCGGTCGGGCTGCCCGGCTATGCGCCTGATCTGATTGCAGACGCCCTCAACCGAATCCACGAGCGTCACGCCTGGCCCGAGGAGTTCTGCAAGCTCATCTTTGAGATGAACAAAATGCGTGCAGCCGAGAACCACCGCCTCGGCGCCCTCTGCCTGAAGCTTCGCGAACGGCTCGGCGAGCGCCGAGGCGCCGTAGTTGGCAAGCGACGGCGGCCACTCGCGTTCGACGAGCTCCACGAGACCGCCCGCCGCCACGAGTACGACCCGCGAGTCGGGTGCGAAGTCACGGATGAGTCGTGAGACGTACGGATCCTCGACAGTGCGCTCGGTCGCGAGAACTCCGATTGTGCCGTTCGCGACGAGTTTGGCCGCGGGCCTAATCGCGGGAACGACACCGACAAACGGAACGTGGAAGCGCTCGCGCAGGGAGTCGAGGGCGACAACACTCGCCGTGTTGCACGCAATTGCGATCACTGCGGGGTCAAAGCGATCGACGAGCGAGGCAACGGCGCCGTGCACGATTTGCCTCACCTCGTCGGCCCCCTGTTCTCCGTAGGGGAAATGGGCGGTATCGGCGAGGTAGACGTATCGAAAGTCGGGAAGGAGCTCCCGGGTACGCGCGAAGTACGGAATGCCGCCGATACCAGAGTCGAGAAAGGCTATCGTAGACATGCTGTCGGTTTATCCATCGCCAAAGAGTTGATGAAACGAGTCACGCGCTTTATCGACTCTATCGGAGTTGTCGCTACCTGCGGTCGATTGCGTTCCTCCGGGCGAGAAGGAGTCACAAAAGTTCGCGCGATCCTTCTCTCGGACAGGCTCCGAGATCGTCTCACGGCACTCCCAGTGAGCCGACGGGTCGTAAAAGCGGCAATTGAGGCATACCTTCGCGTCTTTTCCACACTCCTCGCAGGTCGTGTTCCGGTACACCCGGGCGGGAAGTTCAGTTCCACACGCGTAGCAGCTTGCCATACCTCATGATATACGCGGTGCGCCGCTGGATCAACAAACGGCAAAACGATACGATGAATTATGTATCGTCCCGATGCGCAGCCGGTTGCCACTCTCTCTCGGGCTCGGATCGAAGAGCTTCTCGTCAAGCATACCATCGTCTCCGACCTCAATATGGAGGCTGTTGATCTGTCGGGGGCGGAATTGCGTGGACGCAACTTTTACGGCTGCAATTTTGCCACACTCACGTATCACACCGGCAGCGTACACGAATGTTCCTTTGAACTCTGTTTTTTTCCGTTTTCATCGATCTCATCGGTTCGATTCGATGGCTGCCAGTTCAGAAACTGTGTCTTTGGCTGTGCAGAGCTCAAGCAGGTCACCTTCGTTGGTTCAAACGTGATTCAGTGCAGCTTTAACGGTTGCGGCGCTCAGTCGCTCGAGTTCAATGACTGTGATCTGCTGCACTCGCGCTTCGATGCCGCCAAGTTCCACGAGACGCTGATCGAGAACTGCAATCTCAAGCAAACTCGGTTCGTGCGAACCGACACAAGAGAGGTGCGTTTCAAGTACTCGAACCAGGAAGACGCAATCTTTGTCGCTGAGGAAACCTACTGGTGAGACTGTTTAGCCACTACTCGTACCAGACCCTCTCGAACTGCTACCTCATCGGACCGGACGAGCCGGGCGATGCGGTGCTCATCGACCCTTCGGTGTTTGATGTCGATTTGCTCGGCCTCGTAGAGAATCACAAGTTCTACGTGCGCACGGTCTTGCTCACCCACACCGACGAGGAACACCTCGAGGGTCTCAAGGCGATTCGCCGCATCTACGACTGCAATGTCTACGCTGCGCGATCGAGTGTTATGGGTTTTGATGCCCATCCGGTCACACACGGGGAGAAACTCAACGTCTGCTGCGCGCCGATCCAAGTCATAGGCTTACCGGGTCATGCGCGCGACAGCATGGCCTACCACGTCGCCGGCCTGCTCTTTACCGGTGTCGCGATGAGCGCGGCAGAGTGCGGCACGACCGCAAATGCCTTTGCTCGCGCGGTCTTGCTTCAGAACATACAAGAGCGGGTGCTCTCGCTCCCCGAGACTACGGTGGTGCTTCCCTTTTACGGCCCCCCATCAACGATTGGCGTCGAACGTCGAACGTTCCCTATGAAAGATCCAATTGATCTGGGAGTAGAGCAGTAAAGGTCTCGGGCAGGGCGGCAGTAAACGCGCGTCGCTCATTTTCGTGCAGTAAGCGAATCTCCAATCGATAGGCGTGAAGCATGAGCGGTAGGTCTGGAAAGTGTTTGCTACTGCGACCGTAGATTGGGTCGCCGAGAATAGGCGTTCCGAGCGAGGCCATGTGCACGCGTAGCTGATGCGTCCGGCCGGTCGTTGGTCGCAGTCGCACGATCGAGTGATGCGCGCCCTGGTAGAGAAGCGTGTACTCCGTAATCGCGCTCTTGCCACCGTGCGGCCGCACGGCGAAACGTTTTCGGTGCTTCGGGTCGCGCCCGATCGGAAGGTCGATGGTTCCGCTCACGTGAGAAGGGGTTCCGCGGACCGCGGCGATGTAGGTTTTTATTGTACGCCTGCTCTGGAACTGCGCAGAGAGCCAGCCGAGCGCCTCGGGGTGCTTCGCGGCGATGATCACCCCGGTCGTGTCTTTGTCGAGGCGGTGAGCAATGCCGGGTCGCAGTTCATCATCAAACGCTTCTTCGAGACCTGAGATATGCCCGAGTAAGGCGTTTGCCATGGTCCCGCTCCAGTTACCCGCGCCGGGGTGTACGACCATGCCCGCAGGCTTGTTCACCACAACGACGTGCTCGTCCTCGTAAAGGATGTCCAACGGAATGGACTCAGCGACGAGTTCTGATGGTTCAGGAGGCTTGGTCTCGACCTCGACCAGGTCGCCGGTTTTGATCTTGAGCGAGAGCTTCACGGACTCGCCATTGACGGTTACTTGCTCGACTCGCTGGGGGATCTGGCTTCGGGAGCAGAGTTCGAGAACCTCGGCGATATACCGGTCGAGCCGCATGCCCTCGTGCGGCTCTTCGACCTCGTGCACCGTCACGGGTAGGATTCATCCGGGCGTGCGCGCCCGATAATAAAGTCGAGTAAGGCAACCGCCGACGACGCGCTCACCGCGATCAGCGCGATTCGAAGCTGATCGTCGGCAGTGTACTCGCCGGTTCCGGCAGGCGCAAACAGGGGAGGCAGAAACTCCGGCGTGCTCTGCCCAGCCTCGATACTGTAGAACGCGTATCTGCCAAAGCCATAGAAAAGCCT
Source organism: Spirochaetota bacterium (assembly GCA_048624115.1). GTDB lineage: Bacteria > Spirochaetota > Spirochaetia > DSM-27196 > SLST01 > SLST01. The sequence continues at coordinate 8,621 of JBMCTC010000071.1, read as the reverse complement.
GCTAAACAGCAGCGTCAACGGCAACGATCCAAACAGCACAATCTCTGCTCGACGCAGGTCCCTTGCCCATCGCGGAAACTCGCCGGGTTCGTAGGGCTCGGCTCCTTCTACCTCTGCATCGTCCGGCACCTGCGCAACAAGTGAGGGCGCTCCGGGCGTCACGATAAGGGCTATAAGCATTGTGTAAATCAGACAGCGCCGCATTAGCTCCGCGCCCCGAAGAGAGCGCTTCCCACTCGTACCATCGTGCTTCCCTCCTCTACTGCAATCTCGAAATCGTCCGACATACCCATCGACAACGTGTCGATCTGCTCATGATCGAGTTCGCCGGCAAGTCGATGAAAGAGCTCTCGTGTGTCGGCAAAGCTCCTTCGGATGCGATCCTTATCGTCCACAAATGGACCGATCGTCATCACGCCGCGAAGATGCAAGGCCGGGAGCAAGGCGATCTCCTTCGCCTCTCTCATGAGGGCGTCGCCGCTCTCGTAGCCCGACTTGCTCTGTTCCCCCGAGCAGTTGTACTGAAGCAAAACCTGACACTGCCACCCCGCCTCCTCGCACTTCTCGGAGAGCGAACGGGCGGTCTTGAGTGAGTCGATGCTCTCCACCCAGTGAAAGAGCCCGGGCACAAACTTGGCCTTGTTTCGCTGGAGATGCCCGATCAAATGCAACTCGTGCGGAGTGTGGAGGCCGCGGTACTTCTCTTGCGCCTCTTGCACGCGATTCTCGCCGAGAACCGTCAGCCCGGCCCCGAGAGCCGACTCAACAAGCTCGCGTGGGTGCGTTTTTGTTACTGCGAGCAGTACGACCTGGTCACTGCTCCTGCCGGTACGCCTCGCGGCCCGATCGATTCGCTCACGCACCGCGACGATCTGTTCTTCCATGGCAATAGTGTACCAGAGTGAGGCCTGAGCGACCAAGAGTGTTGACTGCAGTATGGGAGGCGGATACTTTCCAGATACTATGAGTGAAAAGCTGTGGAGTAAGCGTCAAGAGTCAACCTGGCAGACTAAGATCGGTCTTGCAGAGATGCTCAAGGGCGGCGTAATAATGGATGTCGTTACCGCCGAAGAGGCAAAAATCGCGGCGGAGGCCGGCGCCCAAGCGGTCATGGCCCTCGAACGCGTCCCAGCGGATATCAGGGCACACGGCGGTGTCGCGCGTATGTCCGACCCTGAGGTTATCAAACGCATCCAGGACGCAGTCTCAATTCCCGTAATGGCCAAGTGCCGTATCGGCCACTTTGTCGAGGCGCAGATCCTCGAGGCGCTCGGAGTCGATTTTATCGATGAGAGCGAGGTGCTCACTCCTGCAGATGAGCAGTACCACGTGGACAAGCACGTATTCAAAGCACCCTTTGTGTGCGGTTGCCGCAACCTCGGTGAGGCGTTGCGACGCATCGGCGAAGGCGCGGCGATGATTCGCACCAAAGGCGAGGCGGGAACCGGCGATGTGGTCGAGGCGGTTCGCCACCTGCGCACCGTCACCGACGAGATGCGACGGTTGCAGACACTTCGTCCCGAGGAGCTCATGACGGCGGCAAAGGAACTCGGCGCGCCGTACGATCTTGTTGTCGAAGTGGCAAAGACCGGCAAACTGCCGGTGCCGAACTTCAGCGCGGGCGGCGTTGCCACTCCGGCGGACGCGGCGCTCATGATGCAGCTTGGAGCCGAGGCGGTGTTCGTAGGCTCGGGCATCTTCAAGTCGGGCGATCCGGCACGTCGCGCTCGCGCGATCGTCGATGCAGTCGCGAACTACGACGACCCTGAGAAGCTCGCTGAGATCTCTGAAGGTCTCGGTGAAGCAATGGTTGGTATCGGCATCTCGAAAATGCCCGCGGAGGAGCGCATCGCGGGTCGCGGTTGGTAGCGCATTCGTGACGGTTGGCGTTGTCGCCTTCCAGGGCGACTTTCAAAAGCACCTCGACAAACTCACCGACCTTGGAGTAGACGCGTTGCCGGTCCGCAGCGTGAAGGCTCTCGACCGCTGCAATGGAGTGGTCGTTCCCGGTGGTGAGAGCACTACAATCGGTATGCTGCTGGAGCGGTTTGGGCTTCTCGAATGGCTACGCTCACACGTACGCGAGGGCTTTCCGGTGTTCGGCACCTGTGCGGGAGCAATCCTGCTCGCAAACGAGATCGCTGGGCACGAGCAACCATCGATCGGGGGTCTCGATGTCACGGTCAAGCGTAATGCCTATGGTCGTCAGATCGCAAGCTTCGAAGCGGATCTTGCCCCTGAGGATGGGCTTTCGAGCGCACTCGCAGAGAAGGTCGATGGGAAGCCGAGCTTGTTTCACGGAGTGTTTATTCGAGCGCCGAGAATCGTCGAGGTACGAGGCCGTGTAAAGCGGTTACTCAGCTTTGAGAACGATCCGGTTCTCGTACAGGAGGGGAACTTGCTTGCCGCGACGTTTCACCCCGAATTAACCGACGACACACGCCTCCACGCTTACTTCTCCGATCTTGTTCGCTCACGCTCGTGAGGTCAACTCACGGAAACTACCTCACGCCGTACGCTTCACATTGTACTCGGCAATCTTCTCAAAAATCGTTCGTCCCGAATCGTCGAGCTCACTGATCTGGTCGAGAATTGGCGCCGCCTCAGCATCGAGCTCCGCTACGCGACGTTCCATCTCGCGAAGCGTACCCGTTTCCTCGAGCGCCGCGCGCACCCGTTCGATGTCGGCTCTCGTGAGGTCGGCGCGTCCAAAGAGCTCGGCAAGGTCGGCACACCCGTGCTGGTGACAGAGCTTCAAGAGCAACGCGCGGTGCAAGGTTTGCTTATCGGTAGCAATGTCGGAACCGCTCGGCTTTCCGATATCTGCTTCCTCGCCGAGTAGGCCTAGTTCGTCGTCGCGGATCTGGAATATCAGCCCCTGCAGTTCTCCCCAGCGGCTAATGAGCTCTACCGACCCGCTCGCCACCCCTGCCAATAGCGCACCGAGCATAAGGGGCACCGAGAAGGTGTAGCGTCCGGTTTTAAGACGATAGACCGTGAGGATCTCTTCCTCACTCGCGCTTGATGGCCGGTGACCATTGGCAACATCCGCCATCTGAGCCACCCCGACATCGGCAATCTCGGATGCTACGAGCTTGGTGATCTGCACCTTGAGCTCATCTGTGACGCCCAGCCCCATGAGTGCTTCAAAAGCGAGCAATACCGCGACGTCACCGGCGCAGATTCCCATGCTCTCGCCAAATCGTTGCGTGTTTCCATACGTCCCGTCTACACCCACGAGGCGATACTGCTCGTGAACCGAGGTTGCTCCCCGGCGTACGGGATCCTCATCCATGATGTCGTCGTGAATGAGGAGGAAGCTCTGAATGAGTTCAATGACCGCGCCCACACGGTGTGCGTCGCGTGTCGGAATAGTACCAAAGGCGGCTTGCACGGCCGGAACGAGACAACCGCGAATAAGCTTTCCGCGCGTAGCAAAGCTCGAGAGTCGACGACGGAGATCTACCCCCCACTGATTCACGTTATCGAGATGAGCCGCCTCGTCAATAATGCGCTTGATCTCCGCTCGAACAGCCTCACGATAGGCGCCAAGTGTCTCGATCACCTATTCCCCCTTCCCTCGAATAATGGCGTTCCGAGCCGCTCGCGCCACGATGCGAGAGCGGGCCGGCTTCACCTTTTGCCGAAACACCACAAACGGGTCCTCTGCGATTTGCTCGGCAGTCCAGTTGTACATGTCGGCAGCCGTTTTGATCGGAATGAGATACCGACGAGGAATAAACGAGTAGCCGCGCTCGGCCTGAGCCTGCCATGCCTTATAGCGCTCGAGCTGAGCGCGCACGAAGCGTTTAAACTCCGCGGCATTTGTACGTGCGGTTGCCTCACCGAGATCAGGTAGCGAGCTCTCCGATATTGGCAGGTAGACTCTTCCGAGCGTGTTGTCCTCTGCGATGTCCCGGATAAAGTTGATAACTTGCATTGCGCGCCCGAGCATGGTCGCCGCCTCATCGGCCTCGCGGTCCAATCCCATGATGCGACTCATGTAGAGCCCAATCACCTCGGCACTACCGTAGACGTACTCGAGCATCTCATCGAGAGTCTCGTGACGACTCTTCGTCAAATCGAGCTCCATCGAGTGGAGGAATGCGTCCGTCCATGCAGGGTCGAAATCCTTCTCTCGAGCAAGCTCTACAAAGGTGTCGATGATGGTGTCGCCGGTTTTCTGACCGGCAGCGGCGTTTCGATAGGTATCGACAAACGCGTGAAACTGCTCAGGCTGCTGGGGAATCGAGTCCACAAAGTTGTCGGCTACCCGAACGAAGCCGTAAAGGACAAATACATCGTCGCGGACATCGGCCGGAAAGAAGATACTCGAGTTGAAGTAAGTCTTGCTGCCGGCCTTGAAGACCTCGCGGTGTAATGGAGTCGCGCGCATACAGGATCCTTTTTTTCGAAGGATAGCCAGGAATGCCCTCACCGGCAACGAGAAAACCGAGTCCAAGCGGGAACAAGGCTTGTGAGGCTGCCCGACAACGAGGCAGAGCGTCTTCTACGTCTCAAAGCGCAAATGCAGCTTCCTGGGCGCATGTTGTATCAATATCGAACGAAAAATAGACCAAATTTAATCAACTCGCTTGCAGCAAGCCGATTTTTGAGCTACATTCCAGCGTACTTTGATGGCTTCGCCGAAAACAGGGCGAATTCTGTACGAAAAAGGAGAAATTATGACAGCGGTTAGAAAGACCACTGCACAGGTAATTGTTGAAGCGATCGAGCGCCAGGGAGTAGACACCATTTTCGGTCTGCCCGGCGGAGCAGCGATCCCCATTTTCGACGCGCTCGTTGACTCATCGATCGAACTCGTGCTGACTCGTCACGAACAGGGCGCCGCGCACATGGCCGATGGCTATGCTCGAGCTACCGGCAAACCCGCCGTCGTTCTTGTTACTTCAGGACCGGGCGCAACCAACACGATAACCGGCATCTTGACCGCCCAGATGGACAGCATTCCAATGGTCATCATATGTGGTCAGCAGACAACGAACAACCTCGGACTCGATGCCTTTCAAGAAGCGGACGTCTCGGGAATCTCCTATCCTGTCGTGAAGCACAGTTATCTCGTGAAAGACCCCAATGATATGGCTCGAATCATGGGAGAGGCGTTCTATCTCAGCCAGAGCGGCCGTCCGGGACCTGTGCTCGTAGATGTGCCAAAGGACGTGTCGAGTGCAATGGTAGAACCCAACTTCGACGAGCCATTTCATCTTCCCGGCTACACCGTCCCGGGTCCCGGGGATCCTGTTGCAATCGCTCAAGCAGCGCGGCTCCTGCAACGCGCTCGAAAGCCTGTGCTGCTCGTTGGCCACGGAGCAGTGATCTCGGGAGCGGAGAAGGCAGTAATCGCCCTCGCCGAGAAGCTTAAGATCCCGGTAACCAATACGTTGCTTGGGAAGGGGTGCTTCCCTGAGACGCACGAGTTGAGCCTTGGTATGCTCGGCATGCACGGTACAGCGTACGCGAACAAGGCGATGGTCGCGACCGACCTCGTGATGTCGGTTGGCAGCCGATGGGACGATCGGATCGTTGGGAACTACCAGTCGTTCTGCACCGAAGCGGTCAAGATCCACATCGACATTGACGAGGCGGAGTTCGAGAAAACCCTTCCCCTCGACTGCCATATTCATGGCGACGCGCGACTCATTGTCGAAGCGCTGCTCGGAGTCGCCGAGCCGGGCGATACGGAGGAGTGGCTCAAGCAGGTTGCGCGCTGGAAGCGAGACTTCCCGATGAAGTTCAAGAAATCGGGCAAGCTGCGGGCAGAGCACGCAATCGATGAGATATACAAGCAGACGAATGGTGACGCAATTGTGACGACCGATGTCGGCCAACATCAGATGTGGGCGGCGCAGTACTACCTGACCGATCATCGATTCCAGTGGATCACCTCCGGAGGTGCGGGGACCATGGGATTTGGATTCCCCGCCGCAATCGGCGCACAATTTGCACATCCCGAAAAAACAGTCATTGCGATTGTTGGCGACGGGGGCTTCCAAATGACGTTGAGCGAGCTCGCGACTGCAGCCGTGCACAAGCTGCCGATCAAGATCATGATAATCAACAACCACTATCTCGGAATGGTCCGTCAGTGGCAGAATCTCTTCTACGACAATCGTCTCAGCGGCGTCGATATGGAGGGAAACCCGGACTTCGTGAAGCTTGCGGCGGCCTACGGGATCAAGGGCTTCCGAATCAGGCGGAGCGCAGACGTACGACGCATGCTCAAGAGCGCACTCGAGTACAACGAGGGGCCTTGTGTGATTGACGTCGAGGTCGAGAAGGAAGACAACGTCTTCCCGATGATACCAGCCGGGGCAAGCCTCGAGGATATGATACTCGAGCCGCCCAAGATTAAAATGGCAAAACCGGTGGGGAGCACCTAAATGGCAGTGACAACGGAAAAGGTCGTCAGGAATCACCCTAGCATCGAGGCGGGATTCGAGAAGCACACGATTAGTCTCTACGTGGCGAACAAGCCGGGCGTGTTGATCAGAATCGCGCTCGTGTTCGCTCGTCGCGGATACAACATCGACAGTCTCGTTGTATCGCCTTCAGCGGATCCCGACTTTTCGACCATGAACATCGTGGCCAGCGGCGAAAAAAAGACACTCGACCAAATCCTCAAACAGCTCAATAAGCTTGTGGACGTCGTCCACGCCACGGACCGCACGAAGGATGACGTGATTCACCGCGAGCTCGCCCTGATCAAGGTAAACTGTGATCCCGACCATCGGGGCGAGGTCCTTCAGTTGGCCAAGGCGCTCGATTGTGATACGGTCGACCTCGGTGACGGTAGCGTCACGATCGAAGTTACCGGCACGAGTGATAAGCTCGATGCTGTCAGCAAAGTATTCGAACGCTACGGACTGCTCGAGATGATACGCACCGGTAAGGTTCTGATCGCTCGAGGCGAAACGATCACCGCGTAAACTTTCGCGAGGTTTCTATGTCAAAGAACTTGCTCAATAAGGTGTGGGAGCGACACAAAGTCGCCACCCTGCCGACGGGACAGGATCAGCTCTATATCGGGCTGCATCTAATCCACGAAGTAACGTCGCCCCAGGCATTCCAAATGCTCGAGGAGCGTGGACTGTCGGTGCTCTATCCTCAACGGACGATTGCCACGGTAGACCATATCGTCCCGACCGCTGATCAGCAACGACCATTTGCCGATCCTCTCGCGGAAGAAATGATGAGGGCGCTCGAGAACAACACAAAGCGTCACGGGATCGAGTTCTACGACCTCGGCACCGAACATCAGGGAATCGTCCATATCGTCGGGCCGGAACTCGGTGCGACACAGCCGGGCATGACAATCGCCTGTGGGGACTCACACACATCCACCCATGGAGCTTTTGGCTCGATCGCGTTTGGTATCGGGACCAGTCAAATCCGTGATGTTCTGGCGACCCAGTGCTTGGCCATGAGCAAGCCCAAGGTGCGGAAAATCTTCGTCGATGGCGAACTAAAACCCGGTGTGTATGCAAAGGACATTATCCTTCGTATCATTGCAGACCTCGGTGTCAAGGGCGGCATAGGGTACGCCTACGAGTATTGCGGGCCGGCGATTGAAAAGCTCTCGATGGAAGGCCGCATGACAATCTGCAACATGAGCATCGAGGGAGGTGCCCGGGTCGGCTACGTCAATCCAGATCAGACGACCTACGAGTACATCCGAGGGCGGAAGTACGCCCCGAGGGACTCTGATTTCGATAAGGCAATTGAGTACTGGGAGAGCATCAAGAGCGGTCCCGATGCAGACTACGACGACGAGTACTACCTCGACGCCTCGACCCTCGAGCCAATGGTAACCTGGGGCATCAATCCGGGGCAGGCAGTGAGCATCACACAGCCAATGCCCACGATCTCTGCCCTGCCCGAGGACATGCAAGAAGTTGCAAAGTCCGCGTACGCACACATGGAGTTCGAAGAGGGCGCGCCAATCAAGGGCACGAAGATCAACGTCGCCTTTATCGGCAGCTGCACCAACGCACGTCTGAGCGATCTTCGAGAAGCGGCGCGCGTGGTTGAAGGTAAAAGGGTTGCAGACGGCGTACGCGCGTTCGTTGTTCCGGGCAGCAAGCAAGTCGCAAAGCAGGCGATCGCCGAAGGGTTGCCTGAAATCTTTACCGCCGCCGGCTTCGAGTGGCGAGGAGCCGGTTGCTCGATGTGTCTCGCTATGAATCCGGATAAGCTCCAGGGCCGCGAGATCTGTGCGAGCAGCTCAAATCGCAACTTCATCGGACGGCAGGGGTCGCCGACCGGCCGTACACTGCTCATGAGTCCCGCTATGGTTGCGGCTGCCGCGTGTTCGGGCAAAGTAGTTGATGTGCGGGCCGAGCACGCGGTTCCGGTATAGGAGAATAGCATGGCAGAACAGGGACAAATTGTTCAGAACGTGCGGGGTCGCGCTGTACCGGTGCGCGGGAATGACATCGATACCGATCGCATTATCCCCGCACGCTACATGAAAGTCGTGACGTTCGACGGGCTCGGCGAGTTCGCATTTCGAGACGTACGAATCAAGGACGACGGCACACACACCGATCACCCATTTAACCAGAAGCACTACCAGGGCGCATCGATTCTTGTAGTAAACAACA
>JBMCTC010000070.1:0-11989 GCA_048624115.1 Spirochaetota bacterium | reverse complement strand
CTCGTTCATGGCTTTGGCGAGGTTTTTCAATTGTGATTTTTCATCCTGGCAGGTGACCACGAGCCCTGTTGGAATGTGCGTGATCCGGACGGCAGAGTCGGTCGTGTTGACGCTCTGTCCTCCGGGTCCGGAGCTTCGGTAGACGTCGATTCGCAAGTCCTCTTGGTTTACCTCGACGTCGCTCTCTTCCGCCTCGGGCAATACCGCGACGGTCACGGCCGAGGTGTGAATGCGGCCTCCTGATTCGGTCTCGGGGACGCGCTGCACGCGATGTACGCCGCTTTCGTAGCGCAGGTCACCGAAGACTTGCTTCCCGCTCACCGAGAACACGACTTCTTTGAACCCACCAATTTCAGTTGGATTGCTGCTGAGTACCTCGACCTTCCAGCCACGAGTTTCGGCGAGGCGTTGGTACATGCGGTAGAGGTCTGCTGCAAAGAGCGCAGCCTCATCGCCACCGGTACCGGCTCGGATCTCCATGATGGAGTTCTTCGCGTCGAGCGGGTCTTTCGGAACGAGCAACATGCGCAGTTGCTTGGCCAACTGCGCGCGACGCGCTTCGAGATCGGAGAGCTCCTCCTTCGCCATCTCTCGCATTCCCGCGTCGTTTTCGGTCTCAATGAGTTCCTTGCTCTCGGCGATCTCCGACTCTACGCTCTCGTACTCGCGGTAGACATCCATCAGCTCCGAGAGCGCCGAATGCTCTTGCATGACCTCGACGTAGCGTTTTTGGTCTTTTGGCAAGTCTGGATCCATGATGAGTTTTTCAAGTTCGGCGTGTCGTTCTCGCAGCTGCTCGAGCTTATCGATCATACGTCAACTCCAGTTGATTTTGTGGGTGTCGGAGATGTCTCCTCGCGCGGTTGCAGAAAGCCAAACAGGCTCCCACAGAGTCCGCCCGCGATGTGTGCAAACTGCGAGATGCTGTCCTCTTGGAATGCCGTGACGACTTCGCGCGCGACATAGAGCAGCACGACGAGAATAAAGGTGAGGGGAATCTCTCCACGACGAAAGTTGGTAAAGGAGCTTAGAAGAATCATCATAAAGACAATGCCGCTTGCGCCGAGGAGTCCGGTCGAGAAGAGGAGAACGTTGAGGATCCCGGTGACGAGCGCCGTAATCGCCATCATGAATAAGACCGACGAGCTTCCGTACTTCTCCTCGAGGATTGGACCGAGCAACAGAATAAAGGCGAAGTTGCTCAGCAGGTGAGTCCAGTTCGCGTGGCCTACGACGTGACTGAAGAGTCTGACGTAGTCGAGTATGCTGCCGAAATCCATGGTGCCGCCGACCGCAAAGAGGCTCTCGGTGAGCCCACCGAGTATCATCTGGTCGATGACGAGCACGATACTGCTGAGTAGCGCAAAGGTAAGCGTGACTGGTGCGTTATAGGATACTTTCACTACGCCTCCACGTTGAGCGTGAGATCGACGGGGCAATGATCCGAACCCATCACCGCGTTCTGAATGCCCGCTGACTGAACGAGCGGTTTTGCATGTTCGTTTACGAAGTGATAGTCGAGTCGCCACCCCACGTTTCGCTCTCGTCCTCTCGTGACGTAACTCCACCACGTGTAGTGCCCCCCCTCCGATTCGAACATACGGAAGGTGTCGGTGAATCCGGAGGAAATGAACGTGTCCATCCAAGCGCGTTCTTCGGGCAAATAGCCGGGGTTGCTCTCGTTTTGCTTCGGCCGTGCCAAGTCAATCGGCTTATGGGCGATGTTGTAGTCGCCGCAGAGGACAAGCGGTCTCCCGTCCGCCGTGAGCGCGGTGCACGCGGAGAGCATCGCGTCACAGAAGTCGAGTTTGTAGTCGAGTCTGCGGCCCTCGGGCTGGCTGTTGGGGAAGTAGGCGGTTATGAGCGAGAACGAGTCAAACGCTACGTGTAGGACGCGACCCTCATCGTCAAAGCGATTGATGCCCATTTCGGCAACTTCGCGAGGCTCTTCTTTGCTATAGACTGCAACGCCGCTGTATCCCTTGCGCGCGGCCGACGAAAAGTACACATGGTACCCAAACGGCGCGATGAGTTCTTCCGTGAGCTGCGTGGGGTTCGCCTTTGTCTCTTGCAAACACAGAATATCTGGTTGTTCGGTCTGAAACCACTCGAGAAATCCCTTCTTCGCAACGGCACGGATACCGTTTACGTTCCAGGAGATGATTCGTTTCATCGACAAAGGATAACGGAATCAGTGGCGCCGGAAAAGCGGCAGCGCCGGTGCTCGGTGGATGCCTATTGGATAGTGCGAGCTACAGCGACGTTCCACCTGGCCAACCCGAGGAGAGAAAGTCGTGCCCGGGTGGAACAAAGAGTACTCCGGGGTTGAGTATGCCCACCGGATCAAAGATCTCCTTCAACTCGCGCATATAGTCGTAGATGCGCGTGCCCCACTCGAGCTCGAGGAACGGGGCTCGAAGTCGCCCCATCCCATGTTCAGCCGTGATCGTGCCGCCGAGATCGGTTGCAGCCGAATAGATAGCATGTGCGATCGTGCGGACTGTGACTTCATCCCGTTGAGGAAAGAGAGGCCGGAGATGTAGGTTGCCGCTTCCCGCGTGGCCGTAAATGACCGATGGAAGGTCGTGGTCGCCGAAAATTTGCTCGCTGATTCCCAACAGCGTCTCGAGCTTCTCCGGCGGGACACCCACATCGTTTACGATAGAGTACGGAAGACGTGCTTGACCGCGCGTCGCTTGCTGTAATCGAGGTAAGAGACTCTTGCGGGCTTTCCACCACCTCGCGACATCATTCTCATCCGTCGCCCGTCGTACGAGCGACGCGAGCGCGCCATGCTTGGTTGCGATCGTGACAGCGTTGTCGATCCGTTGCTCTACTTCCGCGGCATCGTTGCCCTGGTACTCGATGAGGAGGACGGTTGCGCGCCGGTGCTCTTCGGGAAGGCCGAACGCATCTGGGGCGAGTGTGGTGCTGGATCCGGAGAGTATCTCAATAGCCGCCGCATCGTTTCGTAGGGCGAGCGTTGTCTCGCAGGCTGCGCCGCCCGAGGCGAAAGGGATGAGTAGCGATCGTGACTGACGAGCCATCTCCACGCAGCGAAGCGTCACCGAGGTAACCAAGCATAGTGTCCCCATGCTCCCGCATATGAGGCGAGGCAGCGCTTCAACCGGCTCCGAGTCTACCAGCGCGAGCAAATCATATCCGGCGGCACACTTGAGGTGCCGTTTTCTCTCGAGGAGCGTGCGGCTGCTTGTGTCGGCTCGAAGCTTCTTGCCGAGACGAGCAAGGCGGTCGAGCATGTACGATGGGATTGTGGCTGGTTTGTTCGTCTCGAACGTAGTGCCGTCCGATAGCACTCCTGTAGCGGCGATAACAAAACGATCGATCGCACCATGGGCGAGCGCGTGGGGCCCGCTGGCGCGGGTGTTCACGTTGCCGCCAATGTAGGAGAGCGGGCCACTCGAGGGGTCTGACGGCAGCCAGAGGTTGTGCTCTCGTAGCGCTTGCTGGAGAGTGTCGTGTCGTACTGCCGATCCGACATGAGCGACGTGCGTAAGCGGATCTATCCGCAGCTCAGCGAAATGGTCGTCGGTCATGAGCAGTAGAATGCCGTCGGTGATTGCGGCACCGCCGGTGTTGCTCCCTCCGGCCCGGGCAACGACATCGACCTGCTCGTTTGATGCCCACTGCAAGAGATGGGAGATGGCCTCCGAGCTTGACGGTCGCACGATAGTGCCGGGTGTGGCAGAAAAAACACTGTAGTCTCGCGTATAGCGATCTGAAGGTTCGACGACGCTCGATTCACCCACGAGATCCCGGATGGCCGCGATTCGATCGCTATTACTCATGTGACAGGGCAAGTCCTTCGTGCTCTGCGGATGCGGTCTCCCACTCATGTGTCAAGCGCTCGATCGCGCGGTCAATCTGTGCAAGCTCCTCTGTTCTCGATTTCACCGCATCACCGTCGCCGTACACCTCTGGTCGAGCGAGTTCCTCGTGCAGTGCGGCCCCGCGTTCTTCGAGACGTTCAATCTGAAGAAGCCGGTCTTCCAAGAGGCGTTCGAGCTTTTGAATACGGCTCCGTCGTGCCTTTTGCTCCTCGTGACTGAGTACCCGCGCGTTCTCTTTGAGTCTCTCCGAAGGAATGTCCGCCCGGCTCGTCTCAGGCTGGTCGTCGTGAACGCTCGCTTGGTAGTCGTCCTCCTCCTCTCGGTGCTCGACGCGCCATGCGTAGTAGCGGTAGTCGCCGGGAAAATCGGTGACAAGCGATGGCGTATCGAGGCTGCCCCCTCCGGGACGAAGCTCGATCACTCGAGTGGCAATCTGCTCGACGAAGTCACGATCGTGGGAGACCAAAATGATTGTTCCGCCGAACTGCTCGAGTGCCCCCAACAGCACCTCTTTGCTCGCGAGGTCGAGGTGATTGGTCGGTTCATCGAGCACGAGCAGATTCAGCGGCTGCAAGAGCAGTCTCAGTAGCGCGAGCCGACTCCGTTCGCCACCCGAGAGTACGGAGACACTCTTGTAGATGTCATCGCCTCGAAAGAGAAAGGCGCCGAGAAGATCGCGCACTTGCTGATCGTTTTGGTTGACTGCGACAGCGCTCAATGCATCGAGCACCGATGGACCGCCGCCCGCCTGATCAGAGCTTCGCGAGACGAGCCAGTTGTCGTCGTCGGCGTAGAAGCCTCGTGCAACACCGGATCCGTAACGCAACGACCCGGTGAACTGTTGATCCTGTTCGGCGATAATCCGCATGAGCGTAGACTTTCCGGCGCCATTAGGACCAACGAGAACGACTCGTTCGCCCCGAGTGATGGTCACATCGACCTCGGACAGGACTCGGTTCTTGCCGTAGCTCCTGCCAACACCGTCAAGCGTCACGACCTGATCTCCCGATCTCGGTGCCGGTGGAAACCGTACGTTCAGTTTCTTGAGATGCTCCGGCAACTTGATGAGCTCCATCTTCTCTAGTTGCTTGACTCTGCTCTGTACCTGCTTAGCCTTCGATGCCGTTGCTCGAAACCGTCTGATAAACTCCTCGAGACGACGAATCTCCTCTTGCTGCTGCTCGTACTCGCGCTTGATTTGCTCGATCTGCTCCTTTCGTTGCGACTCGTACTCGGTGTAGGTGCCGCGATATCGTTTGATGTCGGCCAGAAAGAGCTCCCAAACGTAGTTGACTGTCTGGTCGAGAAATCTTCGGTCGTGGCTCACCAGGAGCACACCGCCTTGATAGGCGTTCAAGAACGTGCTCAACCAAATCCGTGCCTCGAGGTCGAGGTAGTTTGTTGGCTCGTCGAGCAAGAGCATGTCGGGGTTTCGAAGTAGGATCTTCGCCAGGGCGATGCGCATCTGCCAGCCACCGGAGAACTCGTCGGTCTTTCGATCAAAGTCCTTTCGTTTGAAGCCCAAGCCCGTCAACACCCTATCAATGCGGGCCTCTCGGTCATAGTATCCGCTGCGAAGCACCGCCTCGTGCAGCGCGTCATGCTCGTGGAGGGCGTCGTGGAGTTTGCTCTCGTTCTCTCCGAGTTGCGCAAGCTTCTCGGCGGCTTCCTCTTGCGCGAGCAAGAGCCGACGCGCTTCTTCGAACGCCTGCTCGACTTCCTCGAGCAACGACCGTCCGCCGTGGGCAATCCCGGACTGGGGGAGATATGCAACAGTCGTTCCGGTCGAGCGAACGACACTACCTGAGTCGGGCTCACTCAATCCCGCGAGGATTTTCATCAGCGTCGACTTACCGCTCCCGTTCGCGCCTGCGAGCGCGCACCGGTCACCAGATGATAAGGTTATTGTTACGTTCGAGAGGACATCTCGATCGCCGTACGCGAGTGAGACATCGGTGGCCTGCACGTGAGCCATCTACCCCCCAGATGCGGACATAAAGATCGTCAGTGGGCTTAGAGCTTCTTCTTCTACAAGCGCGTCGGTTACGTTCTCAGGGGGAACGTATACGAAGCGGATGCCGTCGTCTCGGAGTGTGTAAACAAAGTAGACTGGTTCCTCTGCATTATCGAACTCGAACGCGAGCGCGCCGTCGAACTGCTGCATGAGTGAAGTGGCCAGAAACAAGCCCAGGTCGATCGAGCCTGTAGTCGCGGCAGACTCGGGTATGACGCGAGGAACCAGCCGACTCGCTCCAGTCCAGTCGAATCTGCGATTCGGAAAGAGCTCGAGTCGCCCATAGTTGTCGCTTCGCAGACTTGGACCACGACTCATAATTTGCTCGTAGACCTCGTCGCGCCGCGATTGTTCCCTTTCGATATAGACGGCGATATCTTCCTCAATTCGCTGGAACGCTTGCACAAACTCACGATCATTGTACACATACTGAATGCTCAACTCGTCGTTGCGTCGGAACGTCATCTGAAGCGACGTACCTTCGGCGAAGTAACGCCGAGATCCAACACGAACGATCTCTTCGTAGTCAAACACGGTCGAGTGCCAGGGGAGCACTAGCTCGATGGAGTTGGTCTCCGGGTCGGGCCAAAAACCGTAGCTTTCCGTAAAGACCTCGAGATCGATTGTGTTGTTTGTAATCATGTCGACGTACCAGATCGGGCGCCAATCGCTGGAGACAAGGAGGTCGAGCAGTGGATCCTGAGCTGCCTGAGCTTCTATGACAAAGCTCGGATCGGTGGGATCGAAGACCTCGAGCGTGTGGCCAAACACCCAACCGCGCTGGCCGGTTTCCGTGAGCCCCTCGTACCAGTACGAAACAAGGCCGCTCAAGTCGGTTTGCTCTTCTTCACGACCGATGAGCTTGAAGACCTCGCCCTCACGCAACCGATACACGGGGTTGTTGCCGGCAGGATCGGGCGATGATCTCAGCGGGAGTGCGTTACGGCCTGCGCGAGCGTAGAGCGTGGTGGAACCCTCGAGTTGGCTTTGATAAGACTCCGCGAACGCGAAGGCATCGGCTCTGTTTTCAAACGCCTCAACACGCCATCGCGGGAGTTCGAGCGGCTCGTCGAGCTCCGGAGCTTCTACGATATAGGTCTCGCTCAAATCCGAGTCTGTGAGAAGCGTTACAATGGTGCCGGACTTTACTAAGTCCTCGTCCGGTGACCAGAGAATGACTCCTGCACCGGCGCCGCGGTCGCTACATGCTACCGTGTAAACCGAGATGAAGAGAATCGGGAATAGCTTCACGACGCGAGACAGTAGACTACACATGGGTGCTCCGTAAGTGTAAGAATTCAACATAACGGTTCTGCAAAGTCAACCGCGGGTGTTTACTCTTCAGGCAAGATAATGACCACCCGGCCCTCTAAGAGAAGGTTGCGAATGGCAGGGCTCGAGAGCATCTGTGAAGCATCATCGAAGGCGAGGACCGGGTCTGAAGGGTAGGTGCCAAAGAGGCCTCGAGCCAATAGCCGTAGGGGCCGGGCTCCAACTCGGCGCAGAACAGCGGGCGATTGTTCGTCGGTGGCGTACCCCACCGGGCCGTCCCCCCGGATCGTCTCGCGAGGGACCTGGTCCGTTTGGATAAGAGGGAAGGCTTCGGTTGCCGACTCATTCGTGAAGTAGAGCTCGGGAAGCACAACCGGCACGATTTGGGCTGTGCGATCGGTGCCAAAGACCGGCAGGTCATCGGCAGCGTACACGAGTACTCCCGTATAGTCCGCCGAAGGCTGCCACCCGATGATCCTTTCTAATGGCCGAGCCGCACGCCGTTCAATCACCGCGTCGGCGATTGCCGCATGTAGGTCAATCTGAAAAACGACGATTGCACGCTCGAGGTCAGGAGTGGTCCGAGTGTCTACGACCTGTGCTCGGGACATCGCCTCGTTCAGCAGCCGTATTAGGCGTGGATCTCCTGAGACATACTCGGCCACGAAAAACGCTGAGCTCAACGGAACTCGGAGCAAGACTTCGAGGAGAACCGGGTGCGCGTCTCGAATGATTTTGGCCTGGGTGGCGGCGGGTGCTGCGGGAGCGTTTGCGGCGCCACGTTCAATCATGCGCTCGAGCTCGATTGAGAGCACGGCACTCTCCCAATCAATTTCGTAACGTGCTGTGGTATCGCCATGGGCAATTACGCCGTTCTGCGCAGATGCGGGGGCGAGTAGCACTGAGAGAATGGTGGTTATCCACAGCGATACTAGAACTCGGTTCACGTTTCTATAATCGGCCCGAATGAGACCGAGGATAAGGCCACTATAAGCGTTCGCCCAGATACACTCCGGCCCATTCCCACGTTCCGTGGATTTCTGGATCTGCGGGGAAGTCGACCTTTCTGAAGTAGAGGTACCAGGTTCGTATTCGAAGTCCGCCCCAGCCGTACGTATAGAGGTATGCCTCGTCGCCATCGTCATCGATGCTAACAGATTGCCCGACCTCGAGGCTGCGTGTGAGTCTCAGAATCTCTCCGATGCCCCAGAACCCTGAGACATTTGGATCGTCGAAATCCTGCTCCCAACTCCGAGTGAAGAAGTTTACGTTTGCCTGGTAGTTTAGAAGGGCTGAGGCGTTTTTGTTTAGGAGTGCTGCCGTTATCCCCCGACGAAGCTCCTCGAGGGTAGCGACAGTCCAGTCCTTCGAGCTGTCGTAGAAATTGATCCGATCGGTAACGTCTCGGTGCGCGTTTGGCTCGCCGGGAACCACCGCGTTGGGATACTGGAGGAACGCGCGATACGCTTCGAACGCCCGTTCCCACTCGCCTAGTTCCTCGAAGTTTTGACCGAGTCGGTAGTGAATGAGACCTCGATCGACCGATGTATCGTACTCGTCAAGCAGCATTTGATAGTAGCTCGCTCGTTCTGCCGGACTGTCGGAAAGCCGGACTATCTGTTCGAGTGCTTGTTTGCGCAACGATGTACCCCGAACAACAACGTCCGGATAACCGGTAATCACACGTTCAAAGTAGTAGCGGGCGAGGTCCCTGGCTCCCTGGTCCAGATAGTTCTGGGCAACGATGGAGAGATAGAGGGCTCCATACTCGTCATCAGGATTGCGTTCGACGAAGGTGGTCAAATACGCATTAAGGGCGTGTGGTCCGTGGTCTACGAGCAAGTGCCCCGCGAGGCGCTCGGTTGCCACGGCTCGCACGGCGTGATCAGTTTCGCTCGCAACAAGCGTGTAGAGTTCCCGGGCCTGCGGGACGTCTGACCCGGAGAGGAAGTAATCATCGACCTCTGAACAGGAAACGAATACAAGGACCGAGAGAAGAATTGATAGATTGCGAGACATGTTCCGGCAGTATATAGAGCGGAATGACTCATTGGCAACCCGGGGCGTCGTCGTTACTATGATGCTATGAACGAAGGCTCGCCACGGTTTCCGAACAAACTACTCGTCATGGGCGTATCGTTTTCGCTGGTTGGCGGTTTGTTATTGCTGTGGACTTCAGGGTACTTCGAAGGTCTGGGTACGCTTTGGCCGATTCTTCCCGTAATCGGTGGCCTTCTCTTGCTCTATCTTCACTTCTACCGCGACGGGCACGATTACTACGTCTTTCTCGGGAGCAGCCTCCTTCTATCGGGCGCGCTCCTCTTGCTGACAACCACGGTACTCTCGACGTCTCTCGAGCGCGTTTGGCCCATTCTCATGACTATCGTCGGACTCAGCCTCTTATTCTACGGGGCAAAAAAGAGAGGAATTGCTCGGGTCAGTCTACTCGTTCCTGCAATCGCCATGATTCTTCTCTCGTTTCTGTTCGTGCCGTTCTCCCTTGGAATCGTGGAGATGAGCTTCTCCGCCTTTGTTGCTCGATGGTGGCCGCTGCTCTTTGTAATCATTGGCGTAGGACTCGCGATTGCTCACTTCCTTCGACCCTCAAGCGAGTAGGGACCGAAACGATGAGTAGGCCGATCGCCGGGCAATCGCCACGAGGAGTGAACAGGTTTCGTTTTTTTTGTCTCGATGCGTACCGGCGATATCACCGACCTTCCTACATAGACCCAGATCCCCTGGCGATTGTTCGTCGATTCGAGTCTCTTGCGGACCGTGAGGTTGTCGGCTTCTTGGCATCGGCGCTAGCGCTCGGTCGGGTCGGCGGAATCGTCGGCGCCGTTGACGATGTCCTCGCACGCCTTCACAGCATAGACGGGCGGTCTCCCACAGGAACGCTATTGGAGAACAATCCCGAGGCGATTACCGGATCGCTTGCAGGCTTTTGCTACCGCTTCTTCGATCAAAGGCAGATGGCGGCCCTGCTCGTCGCGCTCAAGCGCCTGCTACAAGAATACGGTTCTCTTGAGTCCGTTTTTGCCGACGGAGTTGTCGGCGTTCGCGCGCCGGAGAGCGTTGTGCGCGGCTCGATTGTCATGCAGGGTCTCTCTCACCTGGTGTCGGCCATCCGACGAGCGGCGGACGGCGCTCTCGATCGATCGATCCTCGTCGCGCAGCCGTCTAAGGGAAGCGCCTGCAAGCGACTGCTGTTGTTTCTCAGATGGATGGTGCGAGCCGACGAGATTGACCCGGGCGGATGGTGCGTCGTTGCCCCGTCACAGCTCCTCGTGCCCCTCGATACGCACATGATCAGCATTGGGCGGGCGTTTGGGATTCTCCGCTCCGCTTCCGGAAGCCTCCGAGCCTCCGCTCGATTAACCGAGGCTTTGGCCTATGTCGATCCTGACGATCCGGTTCGATTCGATTTTTCACTCGCCCGGCTCGGAATTCATCCAGATATCGACAAAGCTGAACAAATCGCTTGCGGAGATTTTGCGGATACCGGTGATTTTGCTACATTGTAAGGCAACCTACGTATCGAAAAGGAAGGACTATGCAGAAGTACGTATGCAACGTTTGCGGTTACATTTACGACCCCGCCGAGGGTGATCCGGACAACGGCGTCGAGCCAGGCACCTCGTTCGCCGATCTTCCCGAGGACTGGGTCTGCCCCATGTGTGGCGCCCTCAAGGAAGACTTTTCACCGGAAGAGTAGCCTACTCAAACAAAGCCCGTTGGCGCTTGTAGTGGTCTTCCAGGACAATGGCGGCCATTGCCTCGACAACGGGAACAATGCGAGGGCAGATACACGCATCGTGTCTGCCCTCTGTTTTAATATCCGTCTGCTTGCCATCTATTGTCACCGTCTTTTGAACTCTGCTGATTGAGCTTACCGGCTTCACAGCGACTCTGAAAACGATCTGCTCGCCGGTGGAGATTCCGCCGAGAATGCCACCAGCGTTGTTGGTTACAAAGCCGTTATCGCCCATTTCGTCGTTGTGTTCGCTCCCGGTCATGTCCGACGCGCGAAACCCGGCCCCGAACTCGATGCCCTTCACCGCGCCGACCGAGAGCATTGCGTGTGCGATTTCCGCATCGAGCTTGTCAAAGACCGGCTCTCCCAACCCAGGCTCTACACCGTCTATGATGCACTCGACAATACCCCCGACGGAGTCTTCGCTGTCCTTGATTACGGAGATTTTTTCTATCATCCGTTCTGCCGCGTCCGGGTCACATGCGCGCAACATGTTGTCCTCGATCTGGTCGGGCACGAACTTGTCGCATTCGATTCCCGCAGCCCGTTTGGTGTAGGCGAGGATTCGGACCCCGCGTCGTTCGAGGAGCTTCCGTGCTATTGCTCCTGCCGCGACGCGACCGGCTGTCTCACGACCGCTTGCGCGCCCGCTGCCACGGTAGTCGCGAATGCCATACTTCTTGAGGTAGGTGAAGTCCGCATGCCCTGGTCGAAACATCTGCCGGATCGAATCGTAGGCCGATGGATCCGCGTCGGAGTTGTAAAGGATCATCATGATAGGGGTGCCGGTTGTCTCCCCTTGAAACACTCCGGAGAGAATCGATACGGTGTCGGGTTCTTTACGTGGTGTCGTAATAAAGCTTTGACCCGGCTTTCTTCGGTCGAGTTGTTTTTGCACGTCGTGCTCCGCCAACTCGAGTCTTGGTGGACAACCATCAACGATAACGCCGACTGCGCCTCCATGCGACTCCCCAAATGTCGTAAGTCGGTAAAGATGTCCGAAGCTACTGCCTGCCACTAATGTGCTCCTCTAAAGTCAAACAAATCTTTTCTCCGGCGGTTTGCGGGTCAAGCCCCTCGAGGTTGACTGTAATGGTA
>JBMCTC010000069.1:0-12097 GCA_048624115.1 Spirochaetota bacterium | reverse complement strand
ATGCCGACTGCAGCTGATCGATGTTCATGTGGGCCCATAGCTCGAATCCAGGCAGGGGTCGTACCGAGAACTCGAAGTTAAGGATTACGTTTCCGTAGCTCGGTACAAAAAAGCTGTGTAGGATCATCAGCGGGTTGAAGTATCGCATCTCGATGTTCAATCCCTCATAGATGAACCCGTCGGTTGCCGCGAGCGAGAGCCACGGCGTGGGCGTGAACTCGATTCGGTGAGCAAAGAACATCCGATCGAGCACGGGCACGCTTGCGCTCTCCCACGCCTCGAGATCTACGTAGAGCGCTCGGTACGCGGCAATATCGCCAAAGACTTGCACCAAGAGGTAGTCGTACCACTCCACGTGGTTACCGAGAAGCAGGCTGCCCGTCTCGCCGAGGCCAAACCCCACGCGGCCACGACCGAACTGACCCGACCAGCGGGGTCCCGCCGCAGAGACCACCGCCAGGTGCGGGAACTGCACCTCGATCTCCCGAGCATCAGTGGGGAAGTTGGAAACCGGATCGGGTACAAACGTCTCGAATGACGGATACATCGGATAATTCTTGCGAATGGCAAGGTCCATGAGGAACGCCACGTTGTCGAGCGGGGCGATGCGAATTGGAACTTCAAGAAGCGAAAGGCGGTCGGGGTAGGTGTAGCGCCACTCGTCTGCCTCGTTATTGGTGTGCAGGTACGCCTCGACGCCCACGACTGCGCCAACCGGCAACGTATCCGACCCGAATCGCTCATCCGACAGCTCGGAGAGAAGCGTCCGGTACGATTCCCGCTCGGTTTCAGGTAGGCGACTCGGGTCAATTCGTTTGAGCACCTGCAAGAGTTCCGACTGGGCCAGCGGTGAAACAGTTGGCGGCGGTGGCGCCTGGGCGAGGATTGCGAGCCTTCGGAGCTCGATATAGAGCGTGTCGCCTTCGCGGATAAGAACCGGGTTGCCAAAGAGTCCCTCGACCAAGAGCGACGCGAGACAGAGGAGCACAGTGCCACGTTTCATAGGCGCAGATACTACCACGCGCCGGACTGCTTGATCATCCTCAGATCTGAGTACCTTATGCCAATGAAGAAACTCCTGCGGCTGATACTCCTGCTCACCACCACGATGGTGGTAATGAACTCTTGCGCGACCGTGGAAGATGTTGCGCCGTACGCGGCGCTCCCGCCGCAGGGCACGCGAAGCTCCTCACTGCTGCTTATCGTCCACGGATCGGGAGATACCGCCGACTCGTGGCCTTTGGATCTCGAAGAAGCGATCGAGTCTGAGTTCGGACAACGGCCGGAATGGGACATCGTTCGACTCGACTGGGCGCCAATCGCAGAGCGGCGCCTGCGTGCGACGGAAGTCGGACGGGAGCTCGGCCGGAGAATCGCGAGCGAGATCACCGGCGGGGCGTACAACTACGAGTTGATCCACATGATCGCCCATAGCGTCGGCGCACACGTTGTACACGCGGCAACAAGCGGAATACGGGAGTACGAGAAAATGAATCGGCTCCTTCCAAGGCATCGTCTCGTCATTCACCAGACACTCCTCGACCCCTTTGTTGGCAACAGCATTGTCGATTGGAGTTTTGGCGAGAGCCGTTTTGGAACCGGAGCTGATTTTGCGTTCTCCTACATGACATCCGAGGATCGCACGCCCATGACAAACGACTATCTGATCAACGCACACAATCTCGATCTCTCTCGTTCGTCGCTGGCGAGCGACCTGAAGCATGCTGCGGAGAGCCACTATCTGCCCGTGCTCTTCTATCGTCAGTCGGTCGCTGCGACTGAGGAAACGGGACCGGGCTTTTCGCTATCGCCCTACGCCTGGGCCAATACCATGACCCGTCGTGAGCTTTTGGCGAGCTACGATTTGTTCCGCGAACTCTATCCATCAGGCTCGGTTAGCCCATAGGTAGTGGATTGAAATGCTCATATTGAGTACTCTATGAGCAAGACCTTCCGGTAGGGGTGATAGAGATGAAACGGATTGCGCTTGCTCTCTTGCTTATGCTCGTTGTCGTCGCGTTCGCGCCGGCGCAGGACCTTCAGCTTCTTGGTCAGGATTTTGACGCCTTTGTCAACGGACTCGGAAGTGAGCTCCTCCCGGACCTCTCTCAGGCCGCTATTTGGGGTCAGTTCCCCGGCACGGCTACCATATCTGGGGATTCGACGTTCTTTATGACCATTAGCATTGGGACTCTGTTCACCGACGGATTGTTTGGTTTTGTTGAGACCTCGAGCTTCGAGGTACTCGACATGCCGGGTATTCTCGGGGACCAGCTTTCCGGGCTTGGCGCGGGTAACAGTTATGAGACCCTTCAAAACTTCTTCCCTCTACCGATCTTGCGCTTAGCGGGGGGCTTTGAGCTCTCCGAGGACACCGAACTCATGCTTGATGTGTCCGGCTTCCCGGGGTTTGTGGCTAATATCGCCGGCAATCTATCTGAGTCTCTCGACGGGCTCGCGCTGAGCGCATTTCACGTCGGGTCGAAAGTACGCCACGCGCTGGTAGACGATGTCGGGTCGCTCCCAAGCATTTCAGTCGGCGGTGGATATACCTTTTCTGCGTTCCGTCTCGGGTTTCCTCTGGGCGCGATTGGCACCCCTGTGGGCGACTACGGAAGCACTGCGATCGGTCCAGGTTGGCAGCTCTACCTGCGGGGAGATCTGGGTCTTTCCTCTACCATTCACTCATTCGGCGTCGATCTCCAAGCGAGCAAGCAGTTTGGGGCGTTTGTACCCTTTATCGGGCTGTCTCCCTACTACCAGATCGCCTCCTTTAACGGCAACATTGGCGGCGCTGATGCAGCAACAAATGAGTTTGACGCCTACATTGACTACAACAATGGTGGAGACGCTCGGGATGTCGAGTACAACGGGCTACCTCCAATCTCAGTTTGGGCAGACAACGATTTGTCGGTGCTGCTTACCGGTGGCTTTGACATTTTGTTTGGTGAAGAAGAGAACTTTGCCCTCGAGATTCACGGCGCCTGGACTATCGGTGATGGGTCGCCCGGAGCTCGGATTGGATTCCGCTTCCAGTAAGTCGAGCATATCGACCGCAGTTTGAGATACGCTCCGATCCTGCTTGACGCAGACGATACGGTCTTTGACTTTTACGCAGCCGAGACGTTTGCGCTTGAGAAGGCGCTCGCGGAGGTCGGTTACACGGCTCCGGCATCGAGCTATCTCTCAGAGTTCCGACGCATTAACGGCCCGCTTTGGGAGGCGCTTGAAGCGGGTCAAATCGATTCCCAAACGCTTCGAGTGGCACGCTTCTCACAACTCTTGCCGCTTCTCGGGCTGGCTGCCGACCCTGCAACTCTGAGCACTCGCTACCTCTCTTACCTTGGGCAGGCTGATACCCTTCTTCCCGGCGCAATCGAGTTTCTCGACGCGGTCGCTGGTAAGGCACCCGTTGTGCTCTTGACAAACGGGATCGGCGTAGTCCAGCGTTCGCGGCTTGAGAGGTCGGGGCTTAGTGCCCGCTTTGCGGCGGTGGTAATAAGCGAAGAGGTGGGAAGTCAGAAACCTGATCCTGCCATCTTCGAGCACGCACTCACTCTTGTGCCAGAACAACCAGGCCTGTCGCCGGTCATGATCGGGGACGGTCTTGGATCCGACATCCGCGGCGCGATGGACGCGGGTATCGAAAGCATCTGGGTCAACGTGCGAAACAAGCCAAAGCCGGACGATATCTCCCCGACATGGACCGTCACATCGCTCCGCGAAGCAATACCGCTCGTGGTCGGTTAGTTCTGCGCAAAAAAAAGAGCCGCGCGCAATGCACGGCCCTTTTATCTACCTATCGTTCAAGCCCTACTGAATATCCGCGATATCTACTCCGGCAAGCCCCTGGGAACCTGCAAGAAGAACTACATCGGGTGACCCGCTGCTTACGAGCATGTCTGCGATTGTGCCCGCTGCCGAGCTTGCGTAGACCGGTATGCTCTTGAAGGTTGTCCCTCCGTCACTCGAGACGGTCAAGAAGTGCTCGGTGAGGATCGCAACCAGTGCAGTTGCGCCCGTTCCTTCGACGAAGATGTCAAGGACCTCTTGGTTCTCGGTTCCCGCGATAACCGGCGGGTTGGTTATTGTAGTGGTCTCGCCGAAGGTGTCTTTCAACTGATCCTCGTCAATTACAACCGCGCCCCGGCGTGTCCCGAGGTAGATCTTGTCGGGATCGGTGCGGTTCAACGCGAGTTGGGTAATGACGGCTTGATTGCCGTTCACGGTTACCTCGAAGAAGTTGGTGTGCTCTTCGAAAATCTTGTCAATCGTTGTCTCTGGCGGCAGCGAAATGACATCTTTGTGAAATCGAAACGCGCCAAGCTTGGTGGCAAAGTAGCCCCAGAAGATCGATCCCTCGTCCGAAACAGCCAAATCGTACAACGCCTCCCCTGTGACAATTTCGCTTAGATCGGCTGGGCTCATCCAGGCAAATCCATTTGTCTTATAACCAGTAATGCCTCCCGCGAATTCGAGGTATCCGTAGGATTCCGTACCTCCAATGTTGATGCCGCCTGAATCGAGGATTGGGAGCCCGACGTCTGCCGGCATGTTTTGGTCAAAGTCGGTCGTCGCGGTCGTGCCGACAAAAGGTACGACGCCAAGGCTTGTGTTCGCCATCATTGCCGGGCCCGAGGAAATCGCCGACTGCGAGATACTCACAATCTGTTCTCCCGGTCGCAAATCATCGGCCAAAGCGAAGTCCAACGAGCCAATACTCGATGGGGTGCCGCCGCCATCGACGAACACCTGAGTGGACGTGGCGACGTAGACGTCGGCGTTGGTTGCCACAACCCCCAACAGATCCCTGCCCAACGTCACATCTGGATCTACCGGGACGAACGGAGAAGTCTTTAGGTCGAGATCCAGGATAACCTCTGCGCCGGGGCCGATGCTAAAGAGGCCGCTGACCGCATAGTTGGTCGGCACGAAATTTTGGTTGCCGGTTGCGCCGGCTTGCTTGTTTCCGAGCACAAGAATCGCCTGATAGTCCGCGCCGGCCGGTACGAGAACGCTTGCGCTTGTCTGGGCCTCTCCGCCCTCGGATTCGAGGTCAAACTCTTTGTAGTCGGTGCCGTCTCCCACGGGAACCAGGTCCGGTCCGAGGAGAATGTAGACGCGGGCAAAATCTGCATTTGCAACGTCGGTAGAGACGCGTGGATCCGGGAGAACAATACCGAGGTTGCCCGAGCCGTCGTCGATCGCGACGTAGCAGCCGACCAGCGCGGCAAGAATCAACCCAATAACTGATAATCGTATAATCGTTTTCATTCTCGCCCCCTACCAGCGTACCGTCACGGTACCGGAATTCGGATCAACGCCAACAGGATCGCTCAACTCTTCGCCTCCGAGATTTGCCTGCGCTTCCGCCTCATCGAGCGGATCACTCGGCGATCCATCTGCCACCGAGCTGCTCTCCTGAGCGCTTACGTTGCGACCTTCTCCGAGGAGATTTGCGAACTCAACGATGCCCTCACTGACTGTGAGCTGCCAACCGTTCGTTTCGAACTCAGTTCCACGCACCGCCGCGGTGGATTGAGCCGTACGGATCGTGAAGTCGGTAGAGCGATCCGGTGGAGCCTCCACGCTCGCGCGTACGCGACCGAGCGGGACGAATACTCCGGTCGAGACGGTCTCCCCGTCATCCGCCAACTCCTCAATGGTAAGGCGAGTGAGCGGAGCCACTTCGATACGAGAGTTCGCAACCTCGAGCGTTGCAGTTGCACCGAATCCGGTACTGATGGTGGCGTTGCGTGGTAGCGTCTGACCGACCGTCACGGAGCTCCATGCACCGGTGCCGACGCGAGCCTCGACTTTACCGCTTGCCTCACGAACCACTGCGTTCTGCGCGCCAAGCGCCACGACCGCGGTCAGCAACAAAAGCGATACAATGATGCTTTTCTTCATGTCTCCCCCTTGGGACCTCATCAGAATCGGATGATGCCCCGTAGACTTCCCTGATACGTAACGTTTTGACTTGCAGCGGTCATGACGCTCGAGTTTGGAATGAACAGCCCATTCGTGAGCTCGAGGCGTACGTCGCTGAGCGGCTGGTAGGTGAGGATCAGATTTAAATCGGTTCCCACATACGCTCCATTGCTATCCGGATCCACGCCGCCTTCAGAAACCGGACCAGTTCCTGCAGTTCGCAGGTAGCCAACGGCGAGGAACTCGGTCTGGAGCACGTCCAAACCAACTCCCGACAACGGCCGTATACTATAGGATACGCCTGCGTGTGCAGAGT
Source organism: Spirochaetota bacterium (assembly GCA_048624115.1). Taxonomy (GTDB): domain Bacteria; phylum Spirochaetota; class Spirochaetia; order DSM-27196; family SLST01; genus SLST01. Next base: position 5,850 of record JBMCTC010000069.1, on the reverse strand, counting down.
TTCCGGGTTTCAGACTAAATGTCTCAGAAATACTGGGTGCCGCAAGAGGCACAAACGCCGTGGAAGTTCCCTCGGTGTTGCCCTCGAAGTAGTCGGACGCGTCCGCATCTCCGGTGGAAAACTGACCAAACACCCGAACTCGAGAGTTCAAGACCTCGGGAAGGAAGTAGCTCCACTCGGTTCCCGCCAGGTGAGCCAGAATCAGTCGGTATTGATACCAGGAGCCGGTAGGGCTATTCGGGTCCTCTACGAAGGTGAGGGTTCTTCCGGAATTGAGGGTGTAGTACGTCCGATGGAAGAGTCCCGGAGCGAGTGAACCGGAGAGACCAACCGTGACGTACTGTGTGTCCATTCGCCCGCCGCCACCGGCAACGAGGGTATCGGTGCCCGGAGTGGTCACCTGATCTTGAGGACGCAGATCCTCCTGCAGCAAGAGACCGAGCGTGAGATGCTGGTTCGCGACCGCCTCGAGAGCTCGAAACTCCAGTCCGATCAACAGCCGCGGAGGCGCAAACAGCCCATCGGCGTTTAAATCGAGATTGCTGATCACGATCCGATTCAGCGGACGTAACGTGAGTGCGGTCGTCGCGGCATCGAATCGAAGGCTGCTCGATGCCCAGTTCAACTGTAGTTTCAGACCGTCGAGAGTCGCAGACAGCACCCGGCGGTATGCGCTTTGAAAGGCTGTCCGGCCAACGGTAATGCCAAGCGTCGAGATTCCAGCATCGCCGGCGATGATACTATTGGATAGGGCAAGATCGTCTACATTGAGAATGACCGGGACTGAGGGCGTGTAGGTGTAGCTTCCTTCGACCGCAAAGTCCCAGGTGCCCAGATCGGCAGCAAGCCAGAGCCCGAGCGTAGAGGTCTGAATGAGATCGGGCTCTCCATCGTCGCCCATCGAGAGCTCGATGCCGGTCGTGTTGTCGACGTATCCGCCCCAGTCGGCGGCAAAGCTTCCGCCGGCAACGAGAAGGAGTATTACAAAAAGAGCAAGTACCCGATTTTTCATTTATTCCTCCACCTGCTGGGCAAAGTTGCCGGCGATTCGGAGCAACAACTGGCCGGAAATCGTGGCCCCCGGCGCGATTGGCTCGGGCGACCAGCCCTGATAGACAAACTCTCGTGCGGCGTAGCGTGGGCCGGGGAACATCAGGTACATCAAGCCTCCCGGGATATCCATTGCCTCCATAGCCATGTAGGCAAACCGGCCGAAAGTCGCTGGGTCGGAGGCCGAAGCTTCCGCATCGAGCCATCCGCGTTCCTGTGCAACCCCCACCGCCTCGCGAGGTGTTGCCGAATCGGGAACCTCACCCGCCGCGGAAAGCGCAACGTACGCCGCGGAACCGAGCGTTGCGGTTTCTTCTGCGAGGATCGCATCAATCTGTTCATTTGACTGGGAAACAGCGGCCGCAGTTACCCAAAAAAGGGTAAGCAAGAGAACGAGTAAACGGTTCTTAAACATGGCGGACTCCTGCCGGTGAACTCCTGCCTATAATACTCATATTCCAAACCTCGAGCAATTGTAGTACCATGCCGAAGGGGAGGGTAGAGCCATGCGCAAACGGACGCTCGACTTTTTGGTGCCATTTATCGTTGCGGCTGTCTTTATTCCGCTCAACTTCATTCCGTTCTATCGATCTGCAGAGCAAAGCGTCTACGATCTATTTTTGCAAATCAAGCCGGGTGTCGAGCAACGGCCGGACATTCTGCTGCTGGACATCGACGACACAGCCATTGCAGAGGTTGGTGTGTGGCCATGGAGCCGAGAGTACGCTGCTCTTGGCCTAATTCGTCTCGCCGAGTTCGATACCGGCGCGGTCGTGTTCGATATTGAGTACGTCAATCGCAGCCCCCAGTCGGTAGACAGTGATTTCCTCCGCAACCAACTACCGCAGGAGCTGAATGCAGAGCTTAGCAACGTGCAGAGTCAAGTGCAGCAGCTCGTTGCAGCGCTCCAGAGCGGCGCGTGGCCGCTCTCCGAGGCGGACGACCTCGTAGAGCAATTCGGACCGGTCATAAACACGATCGAACGAGACCTCGTCGGTACGGTCTCTTCAGTCGTACAGGACAACGATGCTTTCCTCGGCAACGCCGCCGCTTTTCACGGAAACGCTTACTTCACGGTGAACATCCTCTCCTACGAAGAACTCGTTCCGTTTGACCGAGATGCCGCAGCTGCACAGTTGGCTATTTCGAACATCAATGTTGAGAGTGACCTGCCGGTTCGTGAAGGCGTCGACATCAGGCCGACAATTCCAGCAGTCCTCCGGGGAGCTCGCGGAGCAGGTTTTCCCAACATCGTCGTCGACGAAGACGGCGTCCGTCGGCGGGTAGACCTCGTGGCGGAGGTCAACGGTAACTACTACGCGCAGCTCGTCTTTGATCCCTTGTTGGATTGGATCGGCGACCCGGAGGTGGAAGTGCTCGCCGACAGCGTAATTTTACGCGGGGCGGTCATGCCCGGTCAGGATGAACCTCAGGACGTTCGGATTCCGGTCACCTCAGAAGGCCACATGCTCGTGCATTGGCCGAAAGCCTTATACCTCGAGAGTTTCCGGCACATGACCTACTACCGCCTCGTTCTCGACTGGGAGCTTGAAGAGGAGATTGTCGAGCTCTGGAGCACGCTCGAGTCCGCCACCGGCCAGTTCTTTGCCGACTCGAGTGTAATGAGGCAAGCGTACGAGTACGCGGCCGCGCTCGAGCGAGATCTCCTGCAGAATCCACGCACCGAAGACCGTGCCGAATGGCGCGCGACTCGTGCCTTCTTTTTCGAAACGCTCGATCGCTACGTGAATGGCGACGCACTTGATCGATTTCTCGAAGAGATCAACATCGTTATCGAGGCGGGGGGTACGGAGAGGCTTTCACCCGAGGACCTCCGGGTACTCGCAGAAGACTCACAGCGACTGTTCGAGTCGCTTCGTACACGACACGAGCTGTTCGAGGAGAATCGCGAGGTCCTTCAGGCCGAACTTCCCGGCAGCTTTGTGATTATTGGTCACGTCGGAACGTCAACCACCGATATCGGCGTCACGCCGTTTGAAGAGGAGTACATGAACGTCGGAACGCACGCCGCCGTTCTCAACACCATTCTCCAGCAAGACTTTTTGGACGATCTTCCGTGGTGGTACTCGATTGTAGCGCTCTTGGCCTTTGCGATCGTGACAGCCCTCTTGATTCGAGACACTCGACCGACGCCGAGTATCCTGATCGGGGTTGGAATGGTTCTTCTGATCTCCGGAGGTGGACTCGCGCTCTTCCTGACGACGGGGACCTACCTCAACATGCTTACTCCGATAGGCGGCGTTCTTCTCACTTTTATCACGCTTACGGCGATCAAGTTCATCCGCGAGAACCAAGAGAAGACCTACATCCGAAATGCGTTTGGCCACTATCTCTCTACCGACGTTATCAACCAGGTGATAGACGACCCGACGAAGCTGCGGCTCGGCGGCGAGAAGGTGCACATGACCGCGATGTTCACCGACGTAAAGGGCTTCTCGACCATCAGCGAAAAGCTTCGCGACGAACCGGAGAAGCTCGTTCAGCTTCTCAACCGCTACCTGACCGAGATGAGCGACATCATTCTCGATGAACGGGGCACGATCGACAAGTACGAGGGCGACGCAATCATTAGTTTCTTTGGGGCGCCGGTCGGATTCGAAGACGCCGCGGTACGCGCCTGTCGTTCTGCCGTCGAAATGAAGAAAGTCGAAGCATTGCTCAACACCGACAAGGTCGGCGGGCTCGCACCCGCGCCGCTCTTCACCCGAATTGGAGTCAACACCGGTGAAATGGTCGTTGGTAATATGGGTACCGAAAAGCGCATGGACTACACGATGATGGGCCACAACGTAAACCTCGCTGCCCGACTCGAGGGCGTGAACAAGCTCTACGGAACGTGGATCCTCATTAGTGAGCAGACGTACGAAGAGACCTACAGTCGTGAGAAGGGCATCAAGAACTTCACCGTACGAAAACTTGATCGGGTTCGCGTCGTTGGCGTGACCGAGCCGATCAGGCTCTACGAACTGGTCGATCATCGTGATGTCGTTGACCGCGATCAAAAAGTGATCCACAAACTCCGAACCTTCAACTCGGGCCTGACAAAGTTTGAAGAGAAGGATTGGGAAGGGGCGCTGAAGCTCTTCCGTGAGGTGCTCGATGAGTTCCCCGAAGACGGTCCCTCGAAACTCTACCTCAAGCGCTGCCAAGACTTCATGAAAAAGCCGCCGCGCCCGGATTGGGATGGCGTCTACAATATGGAGAGCAAGTAACCGCGCTATCGTTGACGGCGCATTCGTCGCGGCGCTACTCTTGGTGGCATGACAAATGCGCTCCCGTTCTCCAAAGAGCAGATCGAGAAGATAGCAGAGCAGTATCCGACCCCGTTTCACATTTATGACGAGGCTGGAATCAGGGCTACCGCGCGAGAGTTTCGCGAGGCTTTTGAGTGGGTGCCCGGCGGCTTTATGAATTATTACGCCGTGAAGGCGCTTCCGAACCCCGCGATTATGAAGATCGTGGCAGAAGAGGGAATGGGCTACGACTGCTCCTCCCATGCGGAGCTGCTTCTTGCCGAGCACCTCGAGACGCCCGGCGATCACATCATCTTTACTTCGAATGACACTCCAATCGAGGAGTTTGCGAAGGCCAAGGGGCTTGGTGCAATCATCAACCTGGACGATGTTTCCCACATTGACTACCTCCACGACGGCATTGGGATGCCAAAGCGTATTTGTATGCGCTACAACCCGGGATCGCTCAAAGAGGGGAATGTTATCATCGGGAAGCCCGAAGAGGCCAAATACGGATTTACGCGTGAGCAGATATTCGAGGGCTACCGGAGGGCTGCCGAACTCGGTGCGGAGGAGTTTGGCCTGCACACGATGGTGGCAAGCAACGAGCTCAACGCAGATTACTTTGTCGAGACAGCGGCATTGCTCTTCGAGCTTGCTGTGGAGATCAGAGAGAGGGTTGGCGTGCGAATCTCGTTCCTGAACCTGGGCGGTGGGATCGGCATTCCGTATCGACCCGGGGAAAAGAAGGTCGATCTCTTCCACGTATCTGAGGGGATCAAGAAGCTCTACGACGAGATAATCAAGCCTGCCCGGCTTGACCCGATGCGTATCTTCACCGAAAACGGCCGTTGCGTAACCGGGCCGCACGGCTACTTGATCGGGCGTGTGCGACATATAAAGGATACATACAAGAAATACGTCGGGCTCGACGCCAACATGGCCAACCTCATGCGACCGGGAATGTACGGCGCCTACCACCACATCACGGTACTTGGGAAAGAAAACGCCCCAGCAAGCGAGACCTACGACGTAACCGGAAGTCTCTGTGAGAACAACGACAAGTTTGCAATTGACAGACAACTGCCGCCGATCGAGCGGGGCGACTTAGTCGCTATTCACGACACCGGGGCGCATGGGCATTCGATGGGATTCAACTACAACGGAAAACTACGCAGCGCAGAGCTGCTCTTGCATCCGGATGGGAGCGTCACGCAGATCAGGCGTCCGGAGACGTATGCGGATCACTTCGCGACGTTGGGAATAGAAATCGGCGGCTAAGCGGTCGCTTCCGACCGTTTTCCCGCCTCGTGACGTTGGAGCAGGACCTCAAACGCACCGCAGAGCTTCTGCTCCGCCTCTGAAGCTCGTCCACAGCTCAGAATTTCTTCGCGGAAGCGCTCTTCACGAACCATGGAAACGAGACTCGAAAGGATTCTGAGGTAATTCATCTGGTGGTCCGGATGATTTGCAACGATAAAGAGCAGATGGACAGGTTGTCCGTCTACGGCACCAAACTCAATGCCGCCCCGGGAAACGCCGAGCG
>JBMCTC010000068.1:0-12282 GCA_048624115.1 Spirochaetota bacterium | reverse complement strand
AAAGTTATCCATTTTCTCCCATAGCGTCTGCCGGAATCATCTCGTGTCACGGATGTGCGCGAGCAACGGCAGGAGATGTTGCGCTCGCCGCTGCGGCCGTCTATAGTGAGCCCGGACGTGGTGCGAGTCACGCGTAAGCGTGCTCCCGAACATGGGAACGCGGTGAGAGACCGCGGCAGCCCCCGCTACTGTAATTGGCGAGAGAGAACCCCAGAACATTAGTTTCTGCATTCCGAATCGTCGGATGAGGCACCATTGGAGGGAAGCCTCGGGATATCTCGTTTGAGCCGGAAGCCAGGAGACCTGCCACGTCACACAGCCAATCACCTTCGGAGGGAAGGATGAGAAACTATTCTCGTGCGGTGAACGTTGCGCTTCTTGCGCTCGTTCTAGGTGTTGCCCCTATCGCGGCAACAGGTGTCCAGGAGGAAGACCAGGTGTCCCCGGGTGCCGAGGTGACCGTCGAAGCGCTGCTTCACGGAGCCGGCGAAGTCACCGAAGCCTCGGCTCACGCCTCGGGCTTTCGTGTTTTCACGGTCGACAGTCTGACGCTCCTGCAGGTCACGCGCCCGTGGCCGGCGGCAGGTGAAAGTGACATGCTGACCTACGTGCTCTACGACCGAGATGACCAACGCCCAAACGTCACGGGTGCATCACTCGTCATTCCAACACCGGTCGAGAGCGTGGTAACCATGTCCACCACCTTTCTTGCCCACCTCGAGGCGCTTGAACAGCTCGACTCCCTCGATGCTGTGGATAACCTCGCGTTCGCCTACTCTGAACGAGTTCGAGAACTCTCGGGCGAGCTCGCGCAAGTCGGATCTGGTCCTTCTGTGGACACCGAGCAGTTGGTGGCGATCGATCCTGACGCGATCTTGGTGAACAGCTTCGGAGGCGACTGGGACTCGCAACCGACGCCCGAGGCGGCGGGGCTACCGGCGGTTGTCCTTGGCGACTGGGTTGAGACTACGCCGCTCGGCCGTGCAAACTGGCTCGTCTTCACGGCCTACCTCTACGGCGAGGAAGCAAGCGCGATCGCCCGAATGAACCGACTCGCAGACAATTACAACCGTCTCGCGGAGCTCGGGCGCTCAGCCGAAGAAAAGCCGACGGTCCTCATCAACGCGCCCTTCCAGGGCACCTGGTCTATCGCCGGGGGCGGCAGCTATGCGGCAACCTTCATACGCGACGCCGGCGGCAACTACGTCTATGGCAACGATACCTCGACCGGAGCCCTCTTCTTCGATCTGGAATCGGTCTACGCAGAGGCTGGGGAGGCTGATGTCTGGATCAACACGGGAACATGGGGCTCGCTCGCGCAAGCGGAAGCAGAGGACGAGCGCTACGCGGACTTTGCTGCGTTCGCGTCGGGGAGGCTGTTCAACAACAACCAGCGGATGAGTGCCGCAGGTGGGAATGACTACTTCGAATCTGGGGCCATCAACCCCGACGTTGTGCTGGCCGACCTGATCAAGATCTTTCATCCCGATCTACTCCCGGACCACGAGCTCTTCTATTACCAGCAGCTTCAATAATGCGTCGTTGGTGGATTGTTATGATTGGGGGTGCGGCAGCTTTGGCTGCCGCACTGCTCGCTCGCCTCGCGCTCGGCTCGGTGGTGTTGCCGATTGGCGACACGCTGCGAGTACTTCTCGGAGCAGCAGAGCCCGAGGCGATCTCAACTAGAATCATCATCCAGTTCCGGTTACCTCGTGCGCTAACCGCACTCGTTGCGGGAGCCGGACTGTCCGCGGCGGGCACGATGATGCAAACCCTGTTTCGCAATCCACTGGCCGGCCCGGCAGTTCTCGGAGTAAACGCAGGTGCGAGCCTTGGGGTGGCACTTGTCGTGCTCGCCGGCAGCACGTTTGGAGCCCGGGTTGTCGGCGGGACTGGGCTCGTCGCAGCTCTCTCGCTTGGTGGAGATGCCGTAGTCACCACAAGCGCGGTTCTCGGGGCCGCACTTGTAATGCTCTTTGTCTTGCTCGTGAGCACTCGCATCCCGAGCGCCCTCACCCTCCTCGTTCTCGGGGTGCTCTTCAGCTACGCGGTCAACGCGGTCGTCAGCGTTCTCATGCACTTCAGCATACCCGAAGAAATTCAGAGCTACATCTACTGGACCTTTGGAAGCTTCGCGGGCGTCTCGACTGTCCAGTTGCCGCTGGTCGTCGGGGTTGTCGGGTTCGGGCTCGCACTCACGTTGCTCTTCGGAAAACCTCTCAACGCGATGCTGCTCGGAGAAACCTACGCGCGAACGATGGGCGTACGGGTGGTCGGCGTTCGCGTGGCCGTAATTGCGATCACGGCCCTGTTAGCTGGAACGATAACCGCGTTCTGCGGACCAATTGCGTTCGTTGGTATCGCGGTACCTCACCTTACGCGAGCACTGCTGCACACCGCCGATCACCGACTCTTGCTGCCTGCAGTCATGCTCATCGGTTCGATTGTCGCGATGGTCTCCGACCTCGCCTCGTCGCTGCCGGGCCTCGAGTTGACGCTTCCTCTGAACGCGATCACCGCTATCGTGGGCGCGCCGGTTGTAATTCTCGTGATTACCCGGCGCGGCGGCGTACGGGAGGCGTTTCGATGACAGAGTTTGGCCTTGTCACCAACGGCCTGAGTTGTGGCTACGAGCGGAGCAATCCGGTATTGAAGAGCCTTCAGATATCGTTCCGCGAGAGCACCTTTAGCTGCGTTATCGGATCAAATGGCGTCGGCAAAACGACGCTCCTGCGCACTCTTGCCGGTATTCTGAGCCCGCTCGAGGGGACAGCCACGCTCGGGGGTGTGCCGGTGCATGAGCTTACGCCCATCGCGCGGGCACGACGCATGAGCGTCGTTCTCACCGAGTTGGTACCGCCGGGTTATCTCACGGTCTCACAGTTCGTGCAGCTCGGAAGGCACCCGCACCAGGATCTCTTCGGGAGGTTGCGCAAGGAGGATCACGCTGCTTGTGAACGAGCTCTCGAACAGGCGGGCATCTCGCACCTGCGAGAACGGTGGCTCAGCGAGGTAAGCGACGGCGAGCGTCAACGAGCCGCCATTGCGAGGGGACTTGCCCAATCGGCAGAGGTGATGATTCTTGACGAGCCGACGGCATTCCTCGATGCAGCGGGCCGTGCGACGATCATGACCCGACTACAGCGAATCGCGCATGAATCGCGACGGCTTATTGTGGCGACGTCTCACGACATCGACCTCGTTCTTCGTACTGCCGACACGGTCGTGCTTCTGCGAGACGACGGTCATGTGTGCGTCGGCAGTCCCGAGGATCTCGTTATTGCGGGCGAATTGGAGCGGCTCTTTCCCGCGTCGGAGCTTCAGTTCGACCACGCGACGGGGAGTTTTCGACTGCCGCCGCGCGACGGCCCGTTGGTTTGTGTGACCGGGAATTCCGCAGCCTCGTGCTGGGCCCGGCACGTCGTGGAGCGAATTGGCTTTACGGTCTGCGACGGACCGCCCTACGTGCTACGCGTGACGCCTGACGACCACACCCCGACCCGATTCACTCTTTGCCTTCGAGACAACGAGGACGAACTGCAGGTCGCGAACTCGTATGCAGAGCTTGCGGCCATACTTCGCTTTTCGGTAGGTTCCATGCATGGCACGCATCCTGGTCGTGGATGATGATCCGAAGACTGTTCGCACCATTACGCTCTACCTCGAGAACGAAGAGCACGAAGTGATCGCGGCAGGTGACGGAATGCGCGCACTCACGGCGCTTCGCAACCATCAGCCCGACCTCATCGTGCTCGACCTCATGCTTCCCCAGGTCGACGGCTTGCACGTAGCGGAACTGGTTCGCATGGACAGTGACGTGCCGATCCTCATGCTGACTGCCAAGACACTCGAAGAGGATACGCTTGCCGGGTTTGCCGCTGGAGCCGATGATTACGTGACAAAACCATTTAGTCCACGCGAACTCGTCGCACGCGTCCACGCGCTTCTCAGGCGGTCCGCGACCGTGAGGCCGATCAAGGAACGGCTCGACTACGGGCCACTCACGATAGACAAACACTCTCACGAAGTGCTCTGTAACGAGCAGGCGGTCGCTCTCACACGAACGGAGTTCCGGCTCCTCGAGGTGTTTGTGGAACAACCGGATCGCGTCTTTCCCCGAAACGAGCTCGTTGATCGCGTGTTTGGAAGCGACTACCCAGGCATCGACCGAAGCATCGACACGCATCTCTCGAACCTCAGGCGCAAGCTTGGCAACTGCGGCGAGGACTCATTTATCAAGACGATTCACGGAGTCGGGTATCGGCTGCACGGGACCAGAAATGCGTAGCTCACTCCTGAGCAGAATCATGCTGGTTGCGATACCGGTGATGATCATCAATGCAGCAATACTCGTAGTTGTCCTCCAAGGAAGGACCCGCGCTCAGTTCATCGTCTACTTGTCGACTCAGGAACAGCTCGAGCGGTATAGACCACGTGATCAGGTGCTGATCGAATTCTACGCCGACAGGATTGCAGGTGTGATGCCCGTCGCGACCGAAGCATCCGTCCGGGATCTGGTCGATAGGCTCGCCCAAACGCTCGCACACGACGTAGTTGTCGCACGAAACGACGACCTGTACGTTCCTTCGATCTCGCTACGGGGCGCGGGAGCCGATTATCGCGTTCGTAGCGACGGCAGGCTCAGAGCTCGAACCGAAGAGGAAGACGGCAGCCTAACGAGCGTCGAGATAAACCCGCTTATCACCCGGACCGTCACACCGTTTCTCCCCGGAAGCACCGGCGAAGACGTGATCCGGATCTACATGCTTCCCGACCTCGAGTCGCCGGTTGGCGCGCAAGAAGAGCGATTTATGAGCTCAACAGCGCGCACGATCGTACTGTCGGTCGGCATTGGCGCAGCAATACTCATCCTGTTGCTCGGCCTGGTTGTTGCAGAGAGCCTGCAACCGGTGCGCCTGCTGACGGCGGCGAGCAACGCGGCAGTCGACGGTGCGATCCCAGAGCCGGTAAAAGAAAGCGGTGCCCGGGAAGTGCGTGAGCTAGCCCGCGCATTCAACGAGGTCGGGCAGCGGCTTCGCACGACCGAGCAGGCCCGCAAACGTATGATGGGCGATGTCTCGCACGAACTACGTGGGCCGATCGGTAATCTCCAGGCGCAGATAGAGGCAATGCAAGACGGGCTGCTCGAAGCCGATCAGAGGAACCTCGCCAGTCTGCACGAAGATGTCATGCTGCTATCACGTCTCATTGACGACTTGCACGAGGTAGCACTGGCCGACGCACGCGCACTCTCGCTCTCCTTCGAGGACACATCGATCTCCGAACTCGTTGAAACCTCGGCCAATGCGTACCGGGTTGCGTTTGCAGAGAAGGGCGTCAGCCTGGCTACGCGTCTCGAGCTGGAAACGACGGTCCACGTGGATCGCCAAAGGATGCAACAAGCGATCGGCAACATTCTCTCGAACGCGCTCCGCTACACGGGTTCGGGTGGGAACGTGACGATCACCACAAAATGGGTGACCGCCACGGGAAGCACGGTGCGCTGCGCGTCGCACGCTTCGATCGAGCTCTCGGATACCGGTGTCGGAGTCTCCGAGCGTGAACTCGAATCAATCTTTGAGCGATTCTACCGCACCGATGAGTCCCGCGCGCGATCATCCGGGGGCAGCGGGCTCGGCCTGGCGGTAGCGAAAGGAATCGTTATAAGCCACGGTGGAACGATCCGCGCTACGAGGCGACAACCACAGGGCCTGTGCGTAATCATCGACCTCCCAACTACGGGTGCATAAACATACGCGATCCGACGAATGTCCGACAAAAACGCGACAAAATCTTGAATTCTCGGCCGTATGCTTCCTGAAATGCTTGAAGGAGGCATCGTGAAACAGTTTCGTTTTACAATCATCTTCGCCGCCCTCCTGCTCCCGCTTCTGTTTGCCGCCTGTGGCGCAGAGGAAGCTGTTGCAGATTTCGAGGCGTCGGATGAACCGGAATTCGCAGGACTTGTAGATGTAGATCACAGCGCGGGCTGGGAGATCGGCCAAAAGGGCGGGCGTCTCGTGCTCTCCTCGACAAGTGATCCAAAAACGTTCAACAACATCATTGCTGACGAGACTTCTACAACCGACATTACCGAGCGACTCATTGCCTACCCCGTTCGACGAAACCAGTTCTCACTCGAGTGGGAGCCGTGGTTGGCAGAGAGCTGGAGCATCTCAGACGACCAAAAGACAATCACAATCACGCTTCGTGATGACATCTTCTGGTCCGATGGAGAGCCTATTACCTCGGGAGACTTTGTAGATGCGGTGAACGACGTGTACTACAACGAGGAAGTCGCGGGAGCGAGCTCGATTCGCAACGGTCTTCGGGACGCAGGAGGTGATTCGATCTGGACAGTGATCGATGAACGAACATACTCGATCGAGCTGCCCAACGTATACGCGGGTATCTTTGACATCGCTCAGATTGCTCCCGTTCCGATGCACGTCGTGCGACCGCTGATCGAAGCAGAAGGCGCCGGAGTCATCGACAGCTATTGGGGCGTCGACACCGACGTTTCCACAGTCCTTTCGAGTGGACCGTGGATCGTGACCGATTACGAGTCCGGACAACGGATCGTTCTCGAGCCGAATCCCTACTACTTCGAAACAGACGCTGAGGGAACGCAGTTGCCCTACCTCGACGAGCTTGTCTTCGAGATCCTTCCCGATCAGGACACTCAGTTGCAGCGACTACTGGCGGGCGAGCTCCAGTGGCTCAACCTTCGGGGTGAGGACTACAGCGTACTCGTAGAGCGAAAGGAAGAGCTTGGGATCGAGCTCTACAACGTCGGACCAGCTACATCGACTAACTTCCTTGCATTCAATCAGAATCCAATCGAGGGTGATGATGACGCAGGTCTCGAGCGACCGCAGCTCACCTGGCTCCAGAACGATACGTTCCGCGAGGCGATGGCGCACCTCATTGACCGGGATACCTACATCCAGAACATCGCCTTTGGCTTTGGCTACCCGCAGTACAGCTTCGTCCCACGCTTCAGTCCCTACTACTGGGAGGGAGCAGACGACGTGGCGCCGAAGTACGATCCAGACCGCGCCGCGGAACTGCTCGACAGCATCGACTACGTCGATCGAGACGGTGACGGAGTACGAGAGGATCCGGACGGCAACCCGATCGCGCTTACGCTCATCACGAACTCGGACAACACCGAGCGTGTCGCGATCGTGACGCAGTTTGCCGCCGATGCTCAGGCAGTTGGAGTCGACGTTACCGAAAACCCGATTGATTTCAACGCACTCGTCGGCCAGCTCGTCTCGAGCTACGACTGGGAACTCGTTGTCATCGGCCTGACCGGCGACGTCGATCCGATTAGTGGGACAAATGTCTACCCGTCATCGGGTAACCTCCACATGATCGAGCCAAACCAGGAGACTCCTCGACGCGAGTGGGAGCGAGAGGTAGATGAGGCTTGGGCAAAGGCCAATCAGACGACCGACGAGGCTCAGCGGAAAGAAGGTTTTGAGACGGTCCAGCGTATCTGGATCGAGGAGCAACCGTGGGTCTTTACCTACAACGCGGCAATGATCCATGCCTATTCCGGCAGTCTGAGAAACGTCTATCCGCATCCGACGGAAGACTACGATTGGGAGGGCATCCTCCATCGCCTCTACTACGCCAACTAAGGTTTCACTGGATGAGCCGACTTGACTCGTTGAGCGTCGGTTTTTCCATAGAACTTGGATAAGGATCTGTGTTTCACGCACGCAGGTCTTACGTGAGCGTGCGATCAATCGACTCGAGGTGGCGGTACGCCGCCGGGGTCGTTGGTCGTGCGCTCCTTTTTTTAGCCTCGAGTTGTGTTTGACCTTCCTACAGTGGACGGATACCGTAGGCAAATGCTGGAACGACTAAAGAAGTTCCTATCGGAATCGCGTGTCGCCTACGTACTCAAGACGTACGAACTCATTCACGGCAGTCTGCTCGCCAAGGGTCTGAGCTTTAGCCTCATTGTGGCGGCGGTGCCACTCCTCTTTTTGCTGTTTACAATTAGCTCGTTTGTCCTCAATCCCGAGATCATCGAAATACTCGACAACGTGCTCTACGGATTCTTGCCGACGGACCAGCGCGCCGATCTTCTCGAAGGGGTTCAACGCTACGCGCGAGAGGAGAGTTCGCTTTCGCTAATTACAGGTTTTCTCTTCCTGCTTGCCGTGAACAACCTGTTTTTTGATCTGAGTCGAGTGATCGCGGCCGGACTCGGCATACGCCGCGGTGTTGCCCGCGGTCGCCTCGCGGCGCTTCTGGCCCCGCTTGCCCTCGTCGGGGTGCTGTACGGCGCGACGCTGCTTTCCGGAGCCGGCCGTTGGCTTGCAGACGCCGTCGGGCTGACGCCCACGACATTCCGAGTGGTCACCCTGGTCGTTTCGACGTTGCTCATCGGGATCGTAATCTTGCTACTCTACCGGTGGATCGGCGGCCGTCGTCTCAAACTGCTTCCGACTGCGATCGTCTCGCTTGCGGCAGGCGTGATCTGGCAGGGCATTCTCTTTGTCGCTGGGCTGACGGTTCGGATAGCCGGCACGCGATTCGTCGCCTATGGAATACTGGCCTGGGCGGTCGTCTTCCTAATCTTTATGCGTGTCGTCGCGGATATCTTGCTCTACGGCGCGATCATCCTCAGTCACTACATGAGAAAGCGCGGTTCGACGCAGCACGAACGGGCCGGGCGTGCTGAGCCGGGGGCGCTGTAGCAGCGGAGCCCTCGATGGGCTCAGCTCTGTACGGAAACGGTGTCCTGATTTATCGCGACAAACTGCTCCGCGAGAAGATCGGTGATTTCGGCGAGCGCGTTCTTCTCATCGAGCGGATCGAGTGCACGCTGAAAGATCGCAATCGCGAATATCGGTGATGTCTGCTGAATGGATCCGGCGTCGAATGTCGCCGACTCACCCCGCTTGAGGTCGGTGGTCAGGTGCACGTCTTGACTGATCGACATCTGCGGGACGTCTTGCCGGATACCGACACTGGCGTAGGCAACCGCACGACCTCCGTCGACGATTGGACCAACACTCAAGATTGACCCAGAATAGGTCATTGCCAGAGCGCCTCCGGGATTGGCGGCTTGAAAATAGTCAGCCGTGACCATCTCGTGATTCTCGGTGTGACTCCGAAACGCCTGATGCTTCGCGTGCCAGCCTCGTGCCAACTGCTCGTCCGCGTCCGGCATGTCGCCGAGGCCGACCGACTTTGCCAGTGCGCGCAGGTGTTTCCGGACCTGCTCCGGTAGACTTTTTGAATACTCCCCCATCTTGCTTAGGAGTATAGCCCGCTTACCCGGTATTCCCCGGGAAAACTACTTCCGAAATATGGAAACGACCTCCGCCGCCCGTTCCGCCGGCGCAATACGCTCGACGCTCTCGATCATGTGTCGGGCGTCGCTTTCGATTTGCGTTTCGCGGTTCAACAGATGGCGAATCCGCTTGTCACCAAACACAAAACACGCAAGATGCCCGTTCGTCACGATCGTTTCGAGTGCCGCCCGAAGCGTGTAGCCACGGAAATCGGGAGCTCCGCCGGTGATCGTTGCCGAAAGCGGAAATCCACCATCCCGTGAAATAGCGATCCGGAACTCGAGCGGCTCAAACGCCTTGCTCACCGGAACCTCACCTTCGAGAAACGAGGCAACATGATCCCGTAGTTGCCCGACGATATCGAGACAGAGCTGAAGCTGCATGAGAAACTCCGCTTCTACCCGCGTCGCCGTCTCCCGTTTATCGCGCAGAGCTGCCAGGCGATCGCGCTTGAGCATCTGCAGATCTACGCTACTACTCCGGATGACGTCGGTTGCTCGCTCGAGTCGATCGAGATCTGCTGAAAACGGGTTTCCGGCGAGAAGGCGCACCGTTCCGATTTTTTCAAGACCGACCGGTTTCGAGAAGAGTTCACGCACGTGGGCGAGGAAACCGGAAAACACCGCCTCGGCAAGCTGTGACGGATGATCGTAGGCGCTGCTCCACGTAAACCCGGAGTGGGCCTGCACGAGCCGCTCGAGGGGTTCGAGAACGATATGACCGTTATCTTCTTTCTTGATCAGCGCACGCACCTTCAGGATCTGGCGCTGCTCCTCGGCGAGCGCCTCGAGTTGCACGGCCAGCCGATTTACGAACTCATCGATTCGTTCGTTGGTTGCATCGTTGCAGTCAAACACCCGATGGTCGACGAGCTCGCCGAGTCCACCGATCGTCAGGTCCTTTTCGCTCAGATATCGCCGCTTGTTGACCATATTGATCGCAAGGATTGTGTCGATGAGTGATGGCTTCTCTGAGGTCCGGGAGACAAGTCGCCGGATCATGTCGGGAAGCGAACCGAGGTTATCGATCGATCTCCGGTTGAACGAGATAAGTGTTTCGATCGACTCGAGAATCCGCGGAATCGACTCCTCGTTGTAGCGTATCGAGAATAGCCGATCCTCTACGAGCGCGAGTCGCGTGCCGACCTTCCTACTCGTGAGCTGCCTGGAGTCGATCGACATGCGATCGATTCGGTCGCAGAGATCAAGTACAAGAACAAGCAGATTGTAGTCTCGCTTGTCGAGATACATCCACGCATTCCCCATGAGCTGCGAGAGAAGCTTTGTGACGTCTCGTGCAGTCGGCTTGACATAGCCAAGGAGGAAGCCGGGTACCTCTTGCGTGAGACGCACGTTCGGCGGAAACGCTGTTCCCTCGATTGTGCTCGTCGACCGACCAAACTCCTTTATCTTGAGCCTGTGGCGGAACAGAAACGGGAAATAGCCGAGTCGAGCCACCGGCGCCGCGATGCGCGGCGGCCGTTTAGCCTTTAGTCGTGGGCGAGCGTGCCCCTCGTCCGGGTCAACCGATATGTAGTGTCGCTTGTTCTCGACTGAGTTGTCGTCAGTTTCGGCACGTTTGTCGATTTCACGGATTCGTTGCACCTTCTCGGTGCTCGAGATGTTGAGTCCCAGCACCTGCTCGACTGCCCGGCGTTTGTCGGGACACCTGTGCTTCCGCAGGAGCATTCCAAGACGGATGAGTGCTTCAGATTCCGCCTGAATCGGCTCAGTTCGTGATGACCCCATCGGTACGAGTATATCATAATTATAGTAAATGTCATTAAAGAGGCGATAATCTCTATTTACTGAACAGACGCTCTTCGAGTTCTACGAGGGCGGCCTCCGACGCTCGTCGCTCGAGCACGAGATCGCTTGCACGCTTTGCCTCTTCTCGCCCGCTAGCGACAGCGACGCCTACACCTGCGGCTTTGATCATATCAACATCGTTTGCCGAGTCTCCGACCGCTACGACCTCTCCGATGTCGATACGAAGCCGCCGAGCAAGTGCAGCGAGCGCGGTGCCCTTGTTGACGCCGGGGCGAACGACTTCGAGGTAGCGGCTCTTTGAGAACATGGCCTCGAAGGAGTCATTTGCGACGTTTGCCTGCGAGAGCGCGTAGAGAGGATTTGTGTGCTCGAGGAGTACGTCGTGGTCATCAATCAGAAGGAGTTTGGGCGAGCCCTCGGGGAGCGCGGCAACAAGATCCGACACGATTTCATACTCCATTTGCGTCGCTCGCGCGTAGGCGCGCGTATCATCAGTCTCCCGCTCGGCAAAAAACCGATCTCCTTGGTAGCCCTGCAAATAGAGGTCGTGTCGCTGCGCGTAGTTCACCACGCGAGCAATGGCGCCCGGCTCGACGTAGTCACGCGAGACGATCGTTCTGCTTCTTGCCGTCACGACTCGGGCACCGTTAAAGCTGATCAAGTACTCGTTGTCGACGGGCTCGAGAATCGCGCTCGCAATCCTCTGAATACTCACGTCGGCACGGCCGGAACAGAACACAATCGTCACGCCGCGTTTGTGAAGCCGCCGGAGCACCTCTCGATTCTGCTCCGGTAAGGAACCATCGGGAGCGAGAAGCGTGTCATCAATGTCGGTTGCGAGAAGCTTGTACATGCGCTTGAATCTATCACGGAGTTGGCTCCGGCCGAAGTACGTCTCAAAAGACTCAAAAAACGCAATTGCTTCTTGACTGTTGTCGGGCGGAAGATTAGTCTTACGCGACGCTGCAACCGGCAGCACAGGGCGTTGTATGTACATCCGCTTACTAAAGGCCATCTCTCTCCTCCCCACCGGAAAGCCTACGTAGTCCATCCCACTCGGTCGCCGCTCGCTTCTCGAACCCGGAGGATGGAATGTCTGTACTTTCAAAACTAGCACCGTATCTCAAACGACACCAAAAGCGCTTACTCGTCGGCCTTGCTGGGATGGGCCTGTTCACCGGCGTCACCCTCGCCCAGCC
>JBMCTC010000067.1:0-12364 GCA_048624115.1 Spirochaetota bacterium | reverse complement strand
TCACCAGAGATTTGACCGGGCGGCAGAATTGAGGCACAATCGCGAGAGCAGCGCAAAGGATTGTAGCCCCCGCACCTATCATTTCTGAGCGATTTGCTCTATCTTATGACTCACAGGACTGCGTTCCGCCATGCACGCGTATCACGGGATTTTACGTGTCTGACGATTCTTGCTCCTGCATTGCGGAGGCAGAATGAGTCACAGAGAAGAGTTAGAAACCGGGCGACGTGGGAAGCGTGCGCGCATGCCGGAATGGTACCGACGCCTCGCGGCGTTTCAGAAGAGCAGTTGGGGGGCGGCGATTGGGCAGATCGCAAACTCGTTTCTGCCCTTTCTGGCACTCGCCGCGTTAATCACCCACGCGGTGCTCGCCGGGTGGCCCTATTGGATTGCGCTGCTACTTTCGGTGGCCGCTGCCGGTTTTCTCGTGCGCATCTTTATCATCTTTCACGACTGCACCCACGGCTCATTTCTCCCGACGAAGCGGGCGAATAGGATCGTCGGATTCTTGAGCGGAGTATTCGTCTTCACGCCGTTTGAACCTTGGCGGCTCTCACACCTCGCGCATCACGGGTCTGCAGGGAACCTTGACCGACGAGGCGTTGGCGATGTTGCCACGATGACGCTTGCCGAATACGAGAACGCATCTCGCTGGCAGCGGCTCAAGTATCGCCTCTATCGTCATCCCTTTATCATGTTTGTCGTGGGATCACCCTACGTCTTTGTGTTCTTGCACCGATTTACGGGCCTACGAGGAACAAAGGCGGAACGACGGAGCGTCATTGCTACGAATCTCTGCATGGCGGCAATGGCGGCCGGTTACATCGCGATCTTTGGACTGCGAACCTGGGCGCTCGTGCAGCTCCCGATCATCAGCCTGGCGGGCGTCGCGGGCATTTGGCTCTTCTACGTCCAGCACCAGTTTGATCCCGGCTACTGGGCTCGAGAAGAGGAGTGGGATCAGATCAAGGCCGCGCTTCACGGTAGCTCCTACTACAAGCTGCCCAAAGTGCTGCAGTGGTTCAGCGGCAACATCGGCATTCATCACATCCACCACCTGCGACCTCGGATTCCAAACTACCGCCTCCAGCGAGCCTACGACCATACGCCCGAAACGCACCTCGAGAAGCCGCTCACACTCTGGAAGAGTCTCGGGTCAATCCGCTACAACCTCTGGAGCGAGATGCACCAGCGCTTTATGAGTTTTCGTGATGCTTCGCGCGTGATCCGGGCACGAACTCGCGGCGAACGACCGGTAAACCCGTCATAGCAGGCGGCGCTACAGGTCGTAACCGCGCGGCTTGCGAGAGAACTGCTCGTACCAACGTGCGGAGTCAAACTTCTCTGATCGATCGTAGAAGTAGACACCGTTCTGCTCTTGTTCGACATCGGTCAGTTGCGTGTAGCACCACCCGGCAACGTGGTCAAAGCTCAAGAGCGTATCGACGAGCCCGGTCAGGCGTTCGAAGAACGCGTCTTTGGTGCGAGGGGTGCCGCCGTACCCCCAAGCCTTGGTATCGTCCTCTCGCTCTTCATTTCCGTCGCCCTCGGGAAGCTCGCCCACCCACTTGATGCCGCCAAACTCATCTACGACGTAGGGCTGCCCTTCGTGTGGCGCATCCGCCGCGGGGTGGTTGCGAAACGGCTGCCCGTCCTCACCAGGCGAAAGCTGCTCGCGAAGCTTCTCCCCGGTTGCCGCGTAGGTGTGCACGGTGTAGATGTCGGTATCGTGATGAATGTATCCGCTCGTGTCATTCACGGGTCTCGTGGGATCAAGCTGACGACAGATCGCAGTGGCATCAATATGATTGAGATGATGTGAACGCGGGTTCCTGTAGCTTCCCGTCTCGTTAAAAGGAGTCCATGCAACGATAGAAGGATGATTACGCAGGTGCATCACCACCTCGCGGATCTCGTTCTCAAAGGCGCGCGCCGCCGCGTAGTTGTTGAAGTCAAAGCCCCACGACGCCCATTCGCTCCAGGTGAGGTAACCGAGCCGATCCGCCCAGTAGTGGAATCGGCTCTCGAAGACTTTTTGATGAAGCCGCGCGCCGTTGAATCCGGCGGCCATGCTGAGCTCGATGTCGCGCTTCAGGGAATCGTCACTCGGAGCCGTCCAGATGCCGTCCGGGTAGAAGCCTTGATCCAGCACGAGGCGGAGGTAGACCGACTTCTCGTTGATGTAAAACTTTCCGTCGCGAATCGTGACGTCCCGAAGCGCCCCATAACTCGAAACGACATCGAGCTCGCTCGCTCCCTTTTTTACAACGAGCCTGATGTCGTAGAGTGCCGGCGCCCCCGGATACCAGAGCACGGGCTCGCGCACGGTAGCGGTGAGCGGGTGACCATCTCGACATGGGCTACTCGCGCGACCGACCTCTTTCCCCTCGCGGCTTACGATGAGTTCGAGCTCGGCGTTCGCGTCGTGACGCAGGTAGCGTGGAACGACCGTGAAGGTTCCCGCTGCCGCACTCGGTATGATCTGCACACTCGAAAGACCCGCCGGATCGACCGCCTCGATCCAGACGGTCTGCCAAATGCCGGTTGTTCTCGTGTAAAAACAGCCGTAGCTCTGGGCGTAGTGCGTCTGTTTCCCACCCGGCTGATCGCCTGAGTTGATGTAGTCACGCACCGCAATCACGAGATTCGCCGCCGACCCTGCCGGGGCAAAGCGCGTTATATCGAGCGTGAAGGGGCTCGATCCCCCGCTGTGCGACCCAACCCATGCTCCGTTGACGTAAACATCAGCATGAAAATCCACACCTCCGAAGTGCAGAAGGACGCGCTTTCCCTCCCACGCTTGTGGAACCTCCACCACCCGGTGGTAGTCCATCGAGTCGATGAAGTCCTCGTATCCGATTCCAGAGAGCGGGCTCTCCGGAGCGAAGGGAACGGTGATGGCGTGCTGGTACGGCCCGGGATTTGCGGGCGCCTGCTCACGCCGAGTGGGTAACTCCAGGTCGCCGGAAAAACCGCGTGGAATACGATTGAACTGACAGGTCCACTGCCCGTTGAGGGAAATCCAGCTCGACCGTTCGAACTGCGGTGTGGGGTGCTCGGGTCGGGGAATCTGCGGCACAAGGTGCTCCTTTTGTTCGATAAACGAGAGTTGATGATACCTGTAGCACGGAATGCGCAGCCGAATCAAACGACTCGGATGAGAAGCCGCAGTCGCTGCGACTGGAAGCCGCGCTCGTAGGTGGCAGTAAGTTCTTGCCCGTCGTGAACGCCAGGCGGAATGTCTACGATGATCGTTCCACCAAGGTCAAGCTGCAGGTGCGCCTCGGCGCCGTTGTACGCCTCCTCAGGGGACATGTATACAACGAACTCGGTGGCATCTGAGTAGTCCGTGTAGCGCCCCGCGTCGGTGTCCTCGTCGGAGTAGGAGTAGTCGGTTATCGGACCACGCCTGCGTTGCGTGCCGTAGGCTCCGCGCCGACCCCGTGGTGACCGGCCAAAGATCTGCTCGAAGAAGTTATTGAGTTCGTCGACGGGCGATTCAGGAGTTCCGTATCCGGTATCGCTTCGCCGCATCCGCGTCCGATCGGTGGGCCGGTCATACGAGGATGATCGCCGGCGCGAGGCGCGCCCACCGGCGCCGCCGGGCCGCTCTGCCCCACCAAAGCCACGGGAGTAGTATTCCGCTCGGGCCAGCTCTTCGTCGTAGGCGCGCCGACGGCCCGGATCCTTGAGCGTCTCGTAGGCGTCTTGGGCACGTCGGAACGCCTCGGGATCCGCGGTCTCCGCGCGATCGGGATGGTAGCGCTTGGCCATCCGCCGATACGCAGTACGGATTTGGTCGCCATCTGCGCTTCGCGAGATCTCAAGAATCTGGTAAAAGTCTCTTTCTACGGCCATGCTCACGCTCAATGTAGCGCGAAGCGGGGGCGTGTGGTCAAGACCCGGCGGTCACCGGGTTCGCCCTGATCTGGATCGTGAGTCCACGGTTTGGGTTATAGGAGGGAGGATTTCGTCGTTGTACTCTATTCAGAATAGTTGGAGTCAGTATGAACCCTTTCGAAGAAGTAAAAGAACAGGTCGAGGAAATCCCGTTCAAGAAGAGCACCGCAATCGCGATCGTCGGGGGCGGCGGAGCGGCGCTAATCGCGCTCACCGTGTTTTTCGGACTCCAGCGCGTGTTCCAGGAGTTGTCCTTCTACCAGCTCCTCGCGGCGATGCAACGATCGTCCACGACGCTCTGTTTTGCCGGGATCACTTCGGCCTCTACCATCATGCCGCTGATGCTCACGATCTTTAGCTTCGCGAAAAACTCTTCGCGAGACTTCTCGCAGAGCTTTTACCGGCGGATTAAATGGATCGCACTGTTCTGCGTGATCGCCTTCTTCTCGGGGCTCATTACGCTCACCCTTCTCTCGTCACCCGTAGAGAACGTTGGAAACGTAGACCCTGTTTGGTTTCAAGTCATCTACTACTCGGTAGTGACCGGGCTGTCGATCATGGTGGGCATCCTCGTCGCGATTATCATCATGCTCTACCACGCGATTCGATACATCATTAATCGGCTCAATCCGCACCGCCTTCGTGGACTCAAAGAGGAGCGGGAGGAGAAAGAACAACAAGAACAAGACAAGGAGCAGGAGGAGGAGGAAGCTGCGTCGCGCCGCTCGAGCGACGAACACTCCTCCTGAGTACGGTAGAATAGGCCGCCGGTCAGCCGGACTCGGACTCGTCTCCCTCTTCAGCCTGACGCATGCGCTCACGAAAGATCTCAACCAGGTCGATGACGCGACCCTCCTCCGACGCTTCATCTTCCTGCATCTCTACCTCGACGGTCCCCTCGTCGGCTTGCTGTTTCTTCTCGATTACCGCCTGCAAACGCTCGGCGTAGCGGTCCTCGAGATCGTCCTTCTTGAGAGTCTTTCTGCTGATCGAGGAGAGCGCCGATTTGATCCGTTTGCGCTCCTCTTTGCTTGGGCTCTCGCGATCCGGGAGCGGCACCCGATCCGTGTCGCGCACCTCGTCGGCAAACCGCAGGGTCTCCGCCATGAGGATACCGTTCTGCGCGACGATCGCAACCAGGTACTCCTTGCCTCGCATTACAAAGCGGCCGATTCCAGCCTTGCCCCGCTCTTGCATAACATGCGCAAGCAGCTGATACGCCTTCGACGAGCCTCCCGACGGTGCAAGAAAGTATGGCCTGTCAAAGTGAAAGTCGGGAATCTCGTGCAGGTCAACAAAGGCTGCCAGGCCAATGTCGTTCGCCTTTTCCGGCGCGAGCGCCTCGAGCTCGTCGTCCTCGACGAGAATCATTTTGCCGTCGTCGGTCTCGTAGCCGCGAACAATCTCGTCCCGGTCGAGCGGCTTGCCTTCTTCGGGGCAGATGTAGCGGCGCCGAAGCGGCTCGCCATCCCGGCTCATCATGCGCAGGTGCGTTGGTCTGCTGCGTAGGGCAGAAAAGAGCGAGACGGGCACGCTTACCAAGCCAAAGCTGATGGTTCCACTCCACATACCTCGTACCGATGCAGGGTCTCTTTCTTGCTTGTCTTTACTTTTTGGCATCTGCGATACTCGACTTTAGGGCGTCTGCAAGGCTACCGCTCTGCTTCTTCCGCTTCGGTTTCTCGAGATCAGGTTTCTTGCCCTTTGCCTTTGCCTCGATAAGATCGAGAACCTGATCGTGGTAGGCGTCTCGGTACTCTTCGGGCTCGAAGTCACTCTCGAGCATCTCTACGAGTTGATTCGCCATCTTCTCTTCGTTCTTATTGGGTTCGCCCCGAAAGCGGGCGGGGATTTCGTCGGGTTCTACAACCTCTTCCTCGTAACGGAGGGTCACTAGGTCCAGACAGCCGTTGTAGACCGATAGCGAGCCTACGTACTCCTTGTTGCGCATGACCCAGCGAGCGATTGCCTCACGCTCGCCGTCTTCGAGTTCCTCGACCAGAGCCCAGTACGCATCCTCGTCTCCGTCGGGCGCCAGGTAGTACGGCCGGTTGTACCACATGTGATTCACCTTCGCTCTCGGCACGAACTGGCTCACCGTAATCTCGCGGGAGGGCTCGGGCTTTAGGTCTTCGAGTTCGTCTTGGGTGAGCATAACAAGCAGGCCTGGTTCGACTTCGGCTGCCTTTCTGCGCGCGTCCTTCTCGACGACCGTCTCACTGTCTTCGACAATCATCTGCTGCTTGACCGGGACTTGGTCCTTTCGATGCAGCAGGCGGAAATGAACGGTGTGATTCGAGGCAGCCGCATAGAGCTTCACGGGGATGCGCTCCTTCCCGATGGCCAGTACACCCTTCCACATCGTGCGCAGACTCTTCATGTGCTCGTCTCCTCGTCGTAGCAATCGGGACAGAGGGGCTCGCCGTCTACCTCTCGAATGCACGCCGGACACACCGGATGGTCGCAGGCGGCACAGTAGTAAAGCTCCTCGCGCGCCGTATCTTGCAGGCAGCTCGGGCATTGGTCATCTACCATAACGTCTATTCTGGGTATCTCTTGGTCATTCACTGCGCTACTCCCATTGCCTTCTGCGCTTGATCGCTGATCTCCTGTTCTACGTGAAAAAAGCCGGTCCAGGGATCGTCGTCGAGCGAATCGAGCCGAGTGTGCATGTTCTTCACGGTGAACCTGTTTTGCTCCGCCTCTTCCGAGAGTTCCTCCCAGGAGACCGGCGCGGCTACCGGGGCCCCCGGCCGAGCGCGTGTGGAGTAGGATCCCACCGCAGTCGCTCCGCGGGCGTTGCGGAAGTGGTCTATGAAGATCTTGCCTACCCTCTTACGTTTCGTCATCGTAGCGGCGAATCGTTTTGGAAAGACACGAGCCATCTCCGCTGCCACAGCAGCGGCGAAAAGCTTGACGGTGCCCCAGGTGTGAATCGGAATCAGCGGGACGACCACGTGCACTCCTTTGCCGCCGGTTGTTCGGACAAATGAGTCGAGGCCGAGAGCACCAAGGACACCTCGAAGCTCCCGAGCAGCCGCGACGACCTGCGACCACTGGACGCCCGGCGATGGATCGAGATCGAGAATGAGTCGATCGGGGGCCTCGGGATCCACCGATCGGCTACCCCATGGGTGAAACTCGAGCGTTCCGAGCTGTACGAGCCCTACGAGTCCAGACACGTCTGCAATCGAGATCATCTCTACCAGCTCATTCTTCTCGGTGACCACCACCGGCCGAACACCATCGGGCAGCGCGCTTGTCACGTGCTTCTGGTAAAAGCAGTTACTCTGATGTCCCATGGGACAACGAAGGAGCATGAGCGGGCGCCTCGCGAGGTGGGGAAGGATGAGCTCGCCCACCCGTTCGTAGTAGAGCGCAAGGTCTCGCTTTGTAACCCCTTGCTCCGGATAGAGCACCTTGTCCGGATGGGTCAGGTGCACACCCGCGACGCGGTTGTGATCGGTGGACGGCATTTCGCGCCGAACATCAACCTGGTTCTTGTCTTTTCGAATTCCCTTGAACGATGGATGGCGAAGATGACCGTCGTCGGTCCATTCACGAAACGCAACCTCTACGACGACTTGAGGATCGATCCAGTGCACTCCGCTGTTGTCGGGAGGATTCGCGAACGGCGGGTTGCTCTGCTCGAGCGGTTTGAGTCGCTTGTAGATCCGCCCGAGCGCCGCGGCGGTGAAGCCTGTTCCGACCTTGCCGCAGTAAACGAGATCCCCGTTGTTCTCGTACGTCCCGAGCAGGAGCGCGCCGAATCCACTGCGCTGTCCCGAAGGATCGGTGAACCCGCCCACGATGAACTCTTGTCGATGGATACACTTCACCTTTCGCCAGTCGTCCGACCGTTTCTGCCGATAGGGACTTCTTCGTCGCTTGCAAATGATGCCCTCGAGCCCGGCCCCGCAGGAGAAGGCGTAGAAGTCGACTCCATTCTCCCCGACATGCTCGCTGTATTGGACGATCCCCCGCTCCCTGCTCGCTCCGAGCAACTCGCGCAACGCGTTTTTGCGGGCCTCAAGCGCGACGCGACGGAGGTCCGTGCCGTCGAGGTAGATCAAATCGAATGCATAATAAATGAGGTGCTTGCCGGCGGCACCGCCACGCATCTCGTTCTGAAGCTTTTGAAAGCTGGTGGTGCCCTGCGAGGTAAGAGCGACAACCTCTCCATCGACGACGGCGGTTTCCACCTCGAGTCTCTCGAGCTCGCTCACAATCTCGGGGAACCGTGCGGTCCAGTCGTTCCCGCGGCGCGTCGCGAGCCGTACGTCGCCTTCTTCGAGATATGCGATAAGTCGATATCCATCGTACTTGATCTCGTATAGCCACTCGTCACCTTCGGGCACACGCTCGCCGAGAACTGCCTTTTCCGGTGTGATCTTCTGTGGCATGGGTGCCGCCTTCGCTCCCGTGAGGGAGGCGGGATCGATGCGAGTTGCCGCCATAGATCCAACGTAGGACGCGAGGCCGGCCACTCAAATAGGCTGCATAGATTATGACAAAGTGGAACGATGAATCGCATCCAACGAGAATCCTCCAATGACATCTTCGAACGGCACCCAGACAACCCCATTATCTGGCCCGGATCGCCAGACTGGCGAAGCTCGGTCACGTTCAACCCGGGAGTCGTTCGGGCCGACGACGATCGGTTTCTCCTCTATGAACGGACGGCGGGAAATCTGCGTCCATTCCACTGCTACATCGGCATGCTCGAGAGCGGCGACGGCGTGAACTTCGCCCAGGTGGGTGCAGATCCGGTCTTTACCCCAGAGATGGCCGGAAGCAAGCATGGCTCAGTGCAAGACCCGCGCGTGGTGCAGATCGAGGGTGAGTTCCTGATGACCTACGCGTTTCGCCCCTTTGCCTGGAACTCCTCGCCGACCGGGGTAAGCGTGCCGGAGTCGTGGGAAGCTGAGTATCCCGAGTTTGACGGAGACAGCGCGAAGAACATGACCCGTACCGGTCTTGCACGATCAGCCGACGGGAAGACAGGGCGCCAGGATCGATGGCTCACGCCGAGCGACCTCGACGATCGCGACGTGATCCTCTTTCCAGAGAAGATCAGTGGGCGCTACTACATGCTTCGAAGACCGAAGCAGTGGGTCGGTCCGGAGTATGGAACCGAGGGCGCGTCGATTTGGATTACATCGAGCCCGGATTTGGACGAGTGGGACGATGCAACCCTGCTCGCCAAAGCGCAATCGCCGTGGGAAGGTGGCCGTATCGGCGGGTCCACGCCACCGGTCCGAACCGAAGCGGGTTGGCTCACGCTCTATCACGGTGTCGAGTACGTCCGCGAGATCCCGTGGGTCAGGAGCGGGACCGGACCAACATCAAACTACGTGTGCTACCGGGTGGGAGCGATGCTTCTCGACCTCGATGACCCGCGAAAGGTGATCGGGCGAACTCGCGACTTCCTGATGGAGCCACGGGAGTACTACGAGAAGCACGGTCTCTATATCCCCAACGTAGTCTTCCCAACCGGAAACGTTGTCGTGGGAGACGATCTGTGGATCTACTACGGCGTGTGCGACACCGCCATCGCATTGGCAAGCGCGCCGATACAGCGGATCCTCGATGCTCTCGAGTAGGTGACCTCCGCTTTCCGCGGTAGCGGGAGATGTTTAGAATTAACCACCGTTCATCGCTTCTGGGCAATTTCTCGCCCATGTGCCTCATGGTACCTTCTTGCGTGCGGGAGGTACCATGTCCGAAGCCCATCAACCGATGTCGGAGGTCCGAAAGACGCTCAAGATCGAGTGGTATCGCTGTCCGGTCGACCGTGAACGGTTTCGCGCGCTGGCGAAGCGCAGCGACTTCAAGGGACTCCTGCAGGCTGTTGGCCATCTCGCGCTCTTAGTAGCCACTGGAGCGCTCGTCGTGCTCTTGTTTGAGCGGCAGATGTGGGTCGCAATGGCTTTCGCACTCTGGTTTCACGGGGTGGTGTTCTCGTTTGTCCCCGGCCTCGTGACCCATGAGCTATCACATGGGACTGTCTTCAAGAGCAAATGGCTGAACGACCTCTTCCTACGGGTGTACAGTCTCATCGGGTGGATCAATTTTCACCACTACAAAAAGAGTCACACATATCATCATATGTACACGCTCCACCCGCAGGGAGACCGAGAGGTAGAGCTACCGGCCAATCCGACGATCAAGGGCATGCGGCTCGTTCGCTTGCTCACGTTCAACTATAGAGCTTTCTGGGACACGCTCAGGGCACACTTCACCCTCGCGTTCTTCGGACGCTTCAGCGGCGTTCACAAGCCGGAGTGGTCGGAGACTATCTTTGCCGATGATCCGGAGGCAAAGAAACGAGCGGTCAACTGGTCACGACTGGTGCTGCTCTTTCAGGCCGTGATCTGGACGGCGGGAGTAGTACTCGGGATCTGGATACTGCCCGTTGTGGCGAGTCTCTCCTCCTTTGTGGCCTGGTGGTGGCGCGACTACATCGGAAGCACGATGCACACGGGACTACGCGACAACGTGCCCGACTGGCGCAAGTGCGCCCGATCGATCAAGCTCGACCCACTCTCTCGATTTCTCTACTGGAACATGAACTTCCACATCGAGCACCACATGTACGCAGCGATTCCGTGTTACAACCTCAAGAAGCTCCGCGACGAGATCGCGTGGGACATGCCAAAGCAGCGTACGCTCCTCGAGGCACGCCGCGAGATGCTCGAGATCTATCGGCGGCAGCAGAGCGATCCGAGCTACCAGTTTGATACCCCCGTTCCCGAGCACAGCGAGCGAGCGTAGCGACAGGGCGAGCCGGCCGTGGACGCGCCGCCGCCGACCGGCTACAGTTGCAGGATGAGCAAACCGAACATCGTCGTAATCATGGCCGATCAGCTCAAAGCAAGCGCGATTGGGCTCTACGGAAATGAGGCGTGTCCGACGCCCCATCTCCAAGAGCTCGCGCAAGCCGGCGTCGCATACGAACATGCGATCACGCCGCACCCACTCTGCGTTCCCGCGAGGGTGGCGTTTTGGACGGGCAAGTATCCTCACGAAACCGGCGCCCGACGTAATGAAACGCTCATGCCCCGTGGATACGATCACGGCTTCCGGCGACTCAAGGGGCTCGGCTATCACTGCGCGCTCATCGGGAAGAATCACTGTTTCCAGGAGCGAGACTACGAGGACGTTTTCGACACGTGGCTCGAGCTCGGGCATTTCGGGGCGGTTGATAACGGATGGCACAAGGGCGATTGGGGGGTTGATATCGAGGCGCTACGAGCGCTCCACGACGATCAACTCGGGGGCTTTGACGGGCCGGACCGCCACCTTCAGTGCTTCGCACCCGACTGTAGCGACGACGAACATACCACAGGTGCGGCCGCAACCGCCGCGGCATCCTTCATCGAAAAGCAGAGCGCAACCAACGCACCCTTCGCGCTGTGGCTCAGCTTCCCCGCTCCGCACGAACCGTACATCGTCCCAAAGCGCTACTACGACCGGATCGACCCGGCAGGCATTACCCTTCCCGACCTCCCCGCGTCGTGGCCGGAAGGGACACCCGCCCGGACCCAAACGCTCTATCGAATGCTCAACGCCTCCGGCCGCGAACAGGCGCTGCGGGATTGCGTGCGGACCTACCTCGCGAACGCCCTCTTCATAGACGAGGCGGTCGGCCGCGTTCGCGAGGCGCTCTCCAAAGCCGGGCAGCTCGAGAACACGATCCTCGTTTTCTGCGCCGACCACGGCGACTTCGCCGGCGAGTTCAACATGATGGTCAAGGGAGGCTGCTTCTACGACTGCCTGACTCGCGTCCCCCTCGTGATATCGTGGCCCGGCCACGTCCCGGCGGGCGTACGGGATCGTGATCCGGCGAACCTAATCGACGTGCTGCCGACCTTGTTTGAGCTGATCGGCGAGCAGGGCCCGACCGGCATGAGCGGTGTTCCCCTGATGCCGGCCGGGGGTGGTGCAACCCCCGGGGGTGTCACAAACCCTGGGGGTGTCACAAACCCTGGGGGTGTCACAAACCCTGGGGGTGCTACAACCCCGGGCGGTGCGACACCCGCGGCCGGCCGGCGCGTCGCCACCTTTAGCGAGTACGGTGCCGGGATGCGGCTCATGCCGCAGGCGGTTGCCGAGCGGGTTTTGGCAGAGAGCGCAGGCATGGATGCGGTCATGCAGACGCTGCGGTGGCGCGAGGCGGAGGGCCGTCGTAAGATGGTTCGGACGGTCCGGTACAAGTATGTCTACGACCCGATGGATCCGATAGACGAGCTCTACGATCTCGAGAAGGATCCCCGTGAGTTCATCAATCTGGCGGCTGACACGGCGTACGCGGCAATCAAGGACGAGCTTCGGGCGATGCTTTTAGACTGGTCAATCGCGACGGAAGGCTCGACGCCGGTGCCGTTCCCAGAAGAACTGTAACTCAGTACGCCGTGCGGTCGTAGAGCGGTTCTTCACCCACCCAACGGCCGGTCGGCACGGC
>JBMCTC010000066.1:0-12737 GCA_048624115.1 Spirochaetota bacterium | reverse complement strand
TGTGGGATCGAATCGCAGCGACGGGTGACCGCTCGCTGCTCGATACCGACTACCCCCACGTCGACATCAGCTCTGTTCCCGGTCGATTGCATCTACCAGAGAGGGTGCCAGGTCGTTTTTCCTGCTCTCCGAGGCTCGGTACGCGGCCGGCGTTACTCCTACGTGTGACTTGAAGAGCTTGAAAAAGTACTTGGTGTTCTGGATCCCGCACTGCCGGGCGATTGCCTCTACGGTCTCGCTTCCTTCCACGAGTAGACGTTGTGCCATCTCGATTCGTTCGCGGGCGATGAACTCGTTTACGGATACGCCGAGATACTCCTTGAACTGCCTGCTGAAGTGGCTTCGCGACATGCCGGCTTTGCTTGCAATCATTGTCACCGAGAGGTTTGGATCGTGCAGGTTCTCTCTGATTCGCATGGCCGCCTCTTCCATCCGTCTGAGTGCCTGGGTACGAATCGCCCCGGTTGCCTGTTGGCGGGCGATTCGGAATTCACCAAAAAGGCGATCAAACAACGCGAGAACGTCTTCGAATGATGTCCACCGCTCGGCGCTTCGGGCGAGCGCTACGGCGTCGGTGGCCATCGAAGAACCCGCGTCTGCTTCGTCAATCGCGCGACCGTGGGCAAGGGCAAGCTGAAGCAATACCGACACAACGCTTTGGTAGGTACAATCCGCAAACGACTC
Organism: Spirochaetota bacterium; assembly: GCA_048624115.1. GTDB lineage: Bacteria > Spirochaetota > Spirochaetia > DSM-27196 > SLST01 > SLST01. The sequence goes on along the minus strand of JBMCTC010000066.1, from coordinate 12,053 downwards.
GCAGAGCATGCGGATCCTCGCTTGGTGTCGATTGGCGTGATCGAACCGCATCATCTCGAGAAGCTCCTTCTCCGCATCCGGATCATAGGGGGCGATGCGTGTGTGATGCTCCCGGACGAGTTCCGGGGTAACAAGTCGCGGCGTCTCGTAAAAGAGTTGATAGCGTCGCAACTTGCTCAGTTCCTTATAAGCCTCTCCGAGGCGAGAGACCGGCGTTGATCCACCGATCGAGAATGCGTAGAGACCAGCAGGCGATCCGCTATTGAGTATCCCTAGTGTGTGATGTTCCCAGTTCGTAGTCCGCTGCGTCGCAACCCGCGGCGCCGGTTTCAGAAGTACCGTGGTCCGTGCATCGACAAAAACAACTGCGGCGCTGTCCTCAGACTCGCGATCGGCTACGTTTCGAACGTGCTCGTGCCAGTACTCCGGCTCCGTCGCGCGTCCGGCCGAGATGAGCAAGACGGAGTACGCTTCGTCCGGTCTGACCGCCCGCTCATACCCTAATGGAAGTGGTTCTCCGAGCAAGATGGAGCGCAAGACAAGCTCGCGAAAGATTGACGAGCGCTCGACGGACTCGCTGCGCAGTTCAGCCACTTGCTCCGTGATTTCTGAGAAGTGTGTCGAGAGATACTCCATCTCATCGAGGCGTTGTCGAACATTGTTATAGAAGTGTTCCGGATCGACGCGGTCAAGCAAGTTCTGAATTGGCAGGTACGAGTATCGCGTGAGGAAGAGCGCGAGTGTCCACCCGCCGGCCAGGACGACGACTGAGATGATTGCGATTTGGCGTTGCAGGGCAAGTGAGGTCTGCCGCAGCTCCCGAAGATCGTACAACACGATTGTCGCCACGCCAGTGGAGCGATCGATCGTATGTCCGGCAAGCGCGGTCCCATCTGCAAGCTCGACCTCGGTAATCCCGCGATCGGAGTCGCGAACAACGGCACGGAGAGAGTTCGCGAGTTCCTCCCATTCCTCTGGATAGACCACGTCATACTCGGGCACGAACAGGAGCGATGCTCTGTGCGACGCTGCTTGTCCGCTCATGACGTGTTCTACCTGCGCTCGAAACGGCACATCAACAATCGTCGCCGTCTCGTAGCGGCCCGCTAAGCTTCCCTCTGAGTATACGTAGCTGATTACCCGCTCTTGTTCTGTCCCTGGCGCGTTGGGTTCGAGAACTCGGACCAGAACTCGTCTTGCCTGCGCCCCGGCGCTTTCCAGTGTCTCGACGATCTTCACGGGACTCTGATCGCTTTCCTCGCGGGCGCCCGTTCCGAGAAGTCCCGTCGCTCGGTTGTAGAGCGCCGCATATCCGAGAAACGGATGAGCGGCGAGGCGTTCCCGCATGTCACGCAATGCGGCGACGTTGGAAAGCGGAGAGGTGTCTCCCTCGTACAGATAGGCTGCGGTGCGGGTCGAATCGTAGAACGAGAGTGCAACGTATATGGCTCGCTCAGAGACAAAGCGAGCCTGATACTCGATCTGATCGAGGGAGGTGTTGATGGTCTCGCGGACTTGGCGCTCGGACGCGGAACGGTAGCTCGTCATTACCAGAACAGACAAGAGCACGACAAGCACGAAAGAGAAGCTCAGAAAGAGCATGAGTTGGCGTCTGTACAGCACTCTGCGGGTGTTTTTCATTCTCGCTCGCTCGCAAGTAGACTCTTTCGCACGATTTTGCACATAGCGTAGCACGAAAGTGGACAAAGAGGCGTGAATTTGCGGTTGCGGGATCCTGCGACTCGCCAAAGGATAAAACCACGTATGAAGAACTTCATCGGAGAGATCAAGAAGAACTATCCACTCTACGTCATGGTGCTCCCGGGCGTAATACTGTTTCTTCTCTTCAATTATCTGCCTATGGCAGGAATCCAGGTGGCCTTTCGTCACTTCAACTTTCGTGAAGGACTGTTTCGTAGCGAGTGGGTAGGATTCGAGAACTTCCGTTTCTTTCTTACCTCCCCGCGCGTTGCGCGAGTGGTGTGGAACACCTTCGTTCTGAACATCTCATTCATCGTGGTGCACACCGTTCTGCAGATCGCCGGAGCATTGATGCTCAATGAGCTTCGCACGAGGTGGTTCAAGAAGCTCACCCAGTCGTTGACCTTTTTGCCCTACTTTGTCTCGTGGATCATCGTCAGCGTGTTCGTCTACAACCTGCTGAACTTCGAGTACGGTGCGGTGAACAACCTGCTTGTTTCCGTTGGGCTTGAGCCGGTGGCGTTTTACCGTCGCCCGGAGTTTTGGCCCCTGATCTTGATTTTGGTCGATAGCTGGAAATGGATCGGCTTCGGGATGATCATCTACATGGCGACGCTCAGCGGCATTAGCCCGGAGTACTACGAGGCTGCGACCATCGACGGCGCGAGCCGCTGGCAGCAAACCTGGCGCATCACGATTCCGCTGCTCATTCCAACGGTCTCCATACTCTCACTGCTTGCCCTTGGCCGAGTGCTCAACGCGGACTTTGGGATGTTCTACGGGATCATCGGCGATAACTCAGTTCTATTTCCGACAACAGACGTCGTAGACACGTTTGTGTTTCGAGCGCTCCGAGTTCTCGGAGATATCGGAATGGCGTCGGCTGTTGGCTTCCTGCAGTCTATCGTCGGATTCTTGATGGTCCTCGGATCCAACCTCGTGGCCCGCAGACTCAATCCAGAGGGAGCCCTGTTCAAATGATTGATCGAAGAGTCACATTCGGCCGTGTCGCGATTGGCGGGGCGGTTATCATCATCTCTCTTCTCTGCCTCTTGCCATTTTGGCTTACCGTGTCGGGGTCGTTTACGGCGGAGTCTCAGATTATTCAAGAAGGATTCTCATTGTGGCCGCGGGAGTTCAGTACGCTTGCCTACGAGTATCTATTCGCGAATAGCGGGAGTATCCTCAGCGGATATCGGGTTTCGATCTTCGTAACCGCCTTCGGAACTGCGTTTAGTCTTCTCGTCACGGCGCTTATGGCCTATCCTCTGTCTCGCCGTGACATGAAATATCGCAACCATCTGACGTTCTTTGCGTTCTTCACGATGCTCTTTCACGGCGGGATGGTGCCGTGGTACATCGTAACCACGCAAATTCTCGGACTCCGGGACGTCATATGGGCGCTGATCTTTCCCTACTCGATTCAGGCCTGGAACATGATTTTGCTTCGCAACTTCTTTCGCTCAATTCCGTCCGAGCTGATTGAGTCGGCAAAGATTGACGGGGCACACGAGTTCACGATTTTCGCTCGTATTGCCGCACCGCTCTCGGTGCCCGGCCTTGCGACTATCGGCCTGTTCATCGCGCTCCTGTACTGGAACGATTGGTGGCTCGGACTCATGCTTATCAACGACCAAGATCTCTATCCACTCCAGCTCCTGCTTCGACGGATTGTTTCGGCGGTGCAGTTCCTCCAGAGTGCGCCTGCGGGCGCCGATACATCCGGGATTGTGCTTCCGAGCGAAGGTGTAAAGATGGCTACTGCGATCGTTACGCTTGGTCCGATTGTCCTGGTGTACCCCTTCGTTCAACGCTATTTCGTCAAGGGAATTATGATTGGAGCAGTAAAAGGATGAGTTCCAGGTTTCTTCAAATATCGGTTTTACATAGAGGCCTGTCAGGTCGCACATCAATTACAAGGAGGTGCTCTATGAAGCACGCAAGAAAGAATCTTGTAGCACTCTCACTCCTCTGTCTCCCTCTGCTGGCGTTCGCCGGTGGACAAGGCGAAACGACAGAAGATGACATGAGTGAAGAGGTTACACTCGAGTTCTACTTCCCTGGGGAACGGAAGATCGACACCGACAAGGTGCTCGAGACGATCGAGGAGCGAAGCCGTGAGTCGCTAAACGTCGACCTCGACTTCACCTGGATTCCGTGGGGTGATTACCGTAACCGGATTAGCGTCATTAACGCAGCCGGAGAACCCTACGAAGCTCATTTTGATGCCGACTGGTTTGTCTGGGGAACCCTTGCCCCGCGCGGAGGGTTGGCTGACATCAGCGAGATGCTGCCGGAATACGCCCCCAACTTGGCCAGTCGCTACAGCGAACTCGAGCTCGCATCGGCCACGGTCAATGGCGCACTGACGGCACTCCCGTGGCTCTACCCGGGATCGCAGCGACGAGCGGCAATTGTTCGTGAAGACCTTCGTCTCGAGTATGGAGTTCCCGAGATCGACAGCTACGACGACCTCGAGGTGTATCTCGAAGCCATCTCGGAGAATGAACCAGATCTGATTCCGTTTGTACCGCAGGTAAACGATTCCCTGATCATGTTCGCCGATAACTACGGCTACGCAATCCTGAATACCGCGCTGCAGATCGTATATAAGTGGGACGATCCGGACATGGATCTCATGACGTGGGAAGAGACACCTGAGTTCCGGCAGGCGGTCGAAATGATGCGCCGATGGTACACAAACGGCTACATGCCAAACGACGTACTCAGCATGCAACAGCAGCCGGGCCAGCTCTTTGAGAATGGCCGAATCGCAGCCCGGGTGCACCTCTGGCAGGGCGAGCAGGATATCAAAGCCGCGCTCAAAGCCAACTTCCCTGATGCAGAGGCACGAGCGTTCAACCTCTATCCTGACAAGACCGCTCACCTCTCTCCGCCCATGAACAACGCGGTAGCATTTAATGCGAGCGCCGACCAACTACCGCGAACCCTACAGTTCCTCGAGTGGATCCACGCGAGCCAGGCGAACTACGATCTGCTGATCTACGGGATCGAGGGGGAGCACTTTGTTGACATTGGACCAGGCCGATTTGGCCACCCCGAAGGCGTGACCCAAGCGGATCACCCGTACCAAAACTGGCTTGGACAGTGGGGCTTCTGGGACATCGAGCTTACTCGTTTCCCACCGAGCTATCCCGAGACCTATCGCCAGGACTACATCGAAGACGTGAACATGAACACGCAATACTGGCCACATCTCGGCTTTGTGCCTTCGACGGAAGAAGTCCGGACACAGGTTGCCCAGCGGCAATCGATCTTTGAAGAGCGAGGACGCGCGTTGATGTTCGGTGTGCTCGACAGCTCCGAAATCGACTCTTACATCCAGGAGCAGGAGAACGCCGGCTCCGACGAGATCGTAGCAGAGATGCAGCGTCAGCTTGACGCTTGGCGAGCAGAGAACCAGTAAGTACGACTCGAATCGCTTCGGGCCGCACGAGGAACCGTGCGGCCCTTTTTCTTGGAGAGATCTTGAAAGCAGAACGAACAACCATCGCAGTTGACTACTACCCGGAGCATTGGTCTCCCAAGCGGTGGGGAACCGACATCCGCCTTATGCATGAGGCGGGAGTTACCGCCGTGCGAATAGCAGAGTTCGCGTGGTCTCGCATCGAACCCAAACGCGAGACGTTTCGCTTCGAATGGCTCGACGAGTTCATTGCCAACGCGTGGGCGCGAGATATTCGTACGATCCTCTGCACGCCGACGGCGACGCCGCCCGCGTGGCTCTGCGAGGAGCACCCGGAGATTCTCGCGCGACTGCCCGACGGCCGTACGATGTCGTTCGGGGCGCGACGCCACTACGACCCGGCGTCGAAGCTCTACCGCGCGGAGTGCCGGCGTATCACGCGGACGATGGGCGAGCACTTCGCGACGAATCCGGCTGTCTTTGCTTGGCAGATCGACAACGAGCTTCTTGGCAACACTCCGAGTTTCTCGGATTCGATGCGCGAAGCGTTCCAGAAGTGGCTCGCGGAGCAGTATCAAACTCCGGAACGTCTCAACGAAGCCTGGGGGACGTCGTTCTGGAGCCAGGAGTACACCGGTTATTCGCAGGTCCCTCTGCCCGCCGGAAACCCGGGTCTTGCAGAAGGCGAGCGAGCGCACCACCCGTCGCTGCAGCTCGCGTTTCGAAGGTTCCAGTCGGACATTTGGGTTGATTTTTGCCAGGAGCAGGCCGCTGAGCTACGATTGATCAACCCCGACTGGCTGCTTACCACAAATGCGTATCTCTTCCGTTGGGGAGACGCGATTGATCACGCAGACATGTTCGGTAAGCTCGATCGATTCTCGTTTGACAACTACAGCAACTCACTCGAAGAAGGGGCGTTCTACAACGATCTAGCTGCGTCGCTCACGCCTCGATACTGGATCCTCGAGCAAAAGTGTGGACCACCCGAAGGTCAGTACCTCTGGCCTCCTGCCGAGCCCGATATGAGTTCGCTTGCGATCCAGACCCTCGAGTATGGTGCGGAGCTTGTCAGCTTCTTTCGATTTCGCCAGGCTCGATTTGGACAGGAACAGAATCATGGGGCGATTCTTGCCCATGACGGAGAGCCCCGGGAGTACTACGAGACGTTGAGGTCGATCGCCCATGCCGACCCACCTGTGCGTCGTACGGAACCGGTGGCCTACATTCACTACTCATGGGAAGACTCGTGGATCCGTCAGATCGAAGGCTCGAATGACTACGTCGGGTATCTGCAACAGGTCGTTCATCCGGGGCTCGCTCGTACGGGCTATGAAGACTCTGTCTCCGACACCAAAGAACGGATCGGCTTTCTCTTTGCCAGACGGATTGCCGAATGCTCTGTGGGTGATCTCTCACACGCGCGCCTCTTTGTGATACCGATGGCCTATCGCTTCTACAGTGAGCTCGCCGAACTCGCTGAGCAACTTGTGAACGGTGGAGCGACCGTTATCTGCACGCCGGACCTCGGGCGAAAGAACGAGCACAATGTATTCTACGAAGAGAACCTTGCCGAAGTGTGGCAGCGGCTACTCGGCATTCAGGTTGAGCGGCACTACGCCATGAACTCCCCGGCGACCACGGTCGTGACCGAGCAGGGGTATGTTGCCCGACACCGGCTCGATCATGTGCAGGCGATCGAGGCCTCCGTTCTCGACGTTTTTCTAGACGGCCCGCAACCCGGCGCTCCCGCGCTCACTCGGCGTGAGGTAGGCTCCGGTGCGTTCGTCTATGCGTCTGCACTTTATGATCAGCAGTTCTGGGTCGATGTTGCCTCTCGATCAATCGGGACCACGACGAGCGCGTAACGATACAAAGGAGAGTTTCGTATGCCGACAATCCAACAACCAAACATCATCCTCATCTACGCAGACGACCTGGGCTTTGGGGACATTGGCTGCTATGGGGCTACAACCATCCCAACCCCGAACCTGGACCGGCTTGCCAAAGGCGGTTTGCGATTCACGCAGGGGTATGCAACCGCCGCGACGTGTACCCCCTCTCGCTACTCCCTCCTGTGTGGCAGCTATCCTTGGCGCAATCCTGATGCGGCTATCCTATCCGGGGACGCGCCAATGATCATTCGCGAGGGAGAGACCACGATCGCCTCGCACCTTCGCGTCGCGGGCTACCGCACCGGCGTAGTCGGTAAGTGGCACCTCGGTCTCGGTGCGGGCAACCTTGACTGGAACGAGGAGATCGAACGAACTCCCAACGATGTCGGATTCGACACATCGTATATTATGGCCGCGACGAACGATAGAGTGCCATGTGTTTACGTGGAGGATCGCCGAGTTGTCGGACTCGAGCAGGACGATCCGATCAAGGTAGCTTATGGGCGACCCGGAACGCTCACCGAGCGCCCAACCGGCAAGGACCATCCCGAGCTGTTGCGCATGATGTACAGTCACGGGCACGACGGCACGATCATCAACGGTGTCAGTCGCATTGGCGAGATGAGCGGCGGAGAGAATGCGCTCTGGAAAGACGAAGAGATGGCGGAGGTCTTTGCCAACCGTGCCTGCCGATTTATCGAGCAGGAGCGCGATAGGCCGTTCTTCCTCTACTACGCGCTCCATCAGCCCCATGTTCCGCGGATACCTGGTCCGCGTTTCGCCGGGACGACGGGTCACGGCCCTCGTGGCGATGTGATTGCTGAACTCGATTGGTGCGTCGGGCAGATCATTGACAGCATCGAGGCCGCTGGGATCACCGAGGAGACTATGATCGTCTTCACGAGCGATAACGGGCCGGTCTTAGACGACGGATATCAGGATAAGGCGGTCGAGCTTGCAGGTGAGAACAAACCAGCCGGTCCACTTCGCGGCGGGAAGTACAGTATGTACGATGGAGGCACTCGGGTCCCCACCATCATCTCGTGGCCGGGCCGTATCAAGCCGGGCGTTGCAGACGCGCTCATCTGCCAGATCGACTTTCTCGCTACGCTTGCCGAGTTGGTTGGTGCACCGCTTCCTGAAGAAGCGGGACCCGATAGTATCTCCACACTGACGGCGCTCTTGGGCGAATCGGACGTCGGCCGCGAGGAGCTGGTGGTCGAGGGAATGCAGGGCCATACCGCGTTTCGCCAAGGACCGTGGTCCTACCTTCCTCCGCACGAAGGCCCGGCAGTAAGCGCAACCACCGGAACCGAGCTCGGTAATGCCGACTCCCCGCAGCTCTACGATCTTCGGCAAGATCTCTCTCAGATACGGAATCTCGCCGACTCACATCCCGACAAGGTCCAAATGATGGATCGGCGGCTCGCCGAGATACTTGCCTCCGAGAGAACACGGTAAGAAGTGGACAAGTTGTCTAATCCGCTGCGTAGAGCGCCGCAACGTCGTCGCCTGAAAGGGCTCGATTGTAGATCCGGAGATCGTCCAAGACTCCATAGAAAAACTCGTCGAGTCCCGGATAGTCCGCCCCAATCACGAGTGGTTTGCTATCTACAACCGCGGCGTTCGGATTTCCGTTCAGCGGCTCATCCTGCACGAGAGATCCATCGATGTAGAAGCGGGCGCGCCCAGCTCCCCAGACCAACGCGATGTGGTACCAATACTCTGGTGCAGGATCGACAGCAGATGTGTCGTCTTGAACGAGAAGATCAACCGGCGCAGTCGAGTATGCCCGATCTGCCGTGCCGGTGTACGTGTAGAACTGTGCTCCGAGCGAGGTTGCATACCGTTCGGTGGTACCGTCGGTATCCCGGTCCTCCTTGGTGAATGTCGATACGTAGAACTGGTACATAAATGGGAGGGTGGTGTTCGACTTCATTACGATTGGCGCGAAATCATCGCCCGATTGCGAGTGATCAATTATGCTGCCGAGATTGTGTTTTTGCATATTGACAATCACGATACGCAGATTATATTTCGCGAACATTCTAAATGACCGTGGGCGACGATGACGGGCTCTCGCTCGATCCAGCTCCCCGGCGTGGTGCTTGCAGGAGGTGCTGCGTTCAGTGAACGGGAGCGACGTACGAGTCGAACGAACGTCCAAATCGTTTGGGAACTTTTTGGCCCTGGACGACGTGTCGTTGGAGATTACGAAGGGAGAGTTCTTCTCACTCTTGGGACCCTCGGGCTGCGGCAAGACATCGCTCTTGCGAATTATCGCCGGGTTCGAGGATCCGACGGTCGGAAGCGTCTATATAGATGATGCCGACGTTGTCCCGGTGCCGCCCAATCGACGGCCAATAAACACTGTATTTCAGAACTACGCCCTCTTTCCTCACCTCTCGGTGTTCGAGAACGTCGCGTTTGCGCTTCGTCTGAAACGAGCGCCTGCGGCCGAAGTCGACGCGAAGGTTGCAGAGTACCTCAAACTCGTACAGTTGATAGGCCACGAGCATAAGCGCCCCGCGCAGCTCTCAGGTGGCCAACGCCAGCGCGTGGCAATCGCCCGCGCGCTGATAAACGAGCCGCGAGTGCTGCTCCTGGATGAGCCGCTCTCAGCGCTTGACGCGAAGCTTCGACAGCAACTCCTCGTCGAGCTTGATGCGATCCACGATGCGGTTGGCATCACCTTTATCTATGTGACCCATGACCAGCAGGAGGCTTTGAGCGTCTCAGACCGCGTTGCAGTCATGAACGGCGGCAAGGTGCTGCAGGTCGGAAAGCCGTTCGAGATCTACGAGGCGCCGGCCGATCCCTTTGTCGCAAGCTTCATCGGCGAGATGAACAGCGCAAACGCCAGGGTGCGCGAAATTGACGGGGAGTTGGTCACGCTCGAGACGGGGGAGCTCGGAACGGTTACCGTCACCGCCTCAGATCCGCCCCCAGTCGGAAGCGAGGTGCTCTTTACCATTCGTCCCGAGAAGCTGCGGATCACGAAGCAGCTTCCTGAGCTTAACGGCACGGGTATGAACTCGGTCAGCGGTATCATCGACGAGCCAATCTATTTGGGCTTTCAGAGCAAGTTCTTTGTGATGCTCGAGGGCGGCTCGATCGTAAAGGTGTTCAAGCAGCACACGAAGTACCTCGACGACGGACCCGAGATTCAGTGGAAAGATCGGGTGTGGGTCTACTGGAACGCGGAGGACGGCTACATTGTCCCGACACGCTGACCTGCAGAAGCGGGCGCTCGGCTGGACCTACATGGGGCCGATCACGCTCTGGCTCTCGTTCTTTTTCCTCGTGCCGCTGGTCATCATCCTGGCCTATAGCGTGCTCGCGCGTGGGCTCTACGGAGGCGTGGAGCCCGAGTTCTCGCTTGACGCCTACGTGACGCTGGCGAACCCGCTGTTCCTACGGGTGGCGTTTACCACAATCCAGATCTCGATTATCGCGACGGTGATCACGATTGCCATCGCGCTTCCTGCGGCCTACTACATGGCCAGGAGCGGTAAGAACTGGCTTATTCTGCTTATCATTATCCCGTTCTGGACGAACTTCCTGATTCGGATCTACGCGTGGATCGCAATCCTCGGGAACAACGGCTTTTTGAACAGTTTGCTCGTAGGGCTCGGTATCACAGAGGAGTTCACGCAGTTTCTCTACAACCGCGGGGCGGTCATTACCGTACTCGTTTACACCTACCTGCCATATGCGATTCTGCCGCTCTACTCGACGATCGAGCGCTTTGACTTCACCCTGCTCGAGGCAGCCCGCGACCTTGGGGCCTCCCACGCCCAAAGCCTCGCGAAGGTGCTCGTGCCGGCCATCAAAAGCGGCATCGTCACCGCGGTGCTCTTCACGTTTGTCCCGACCTTTGGAGCCTATGCCGTGCCGCAACTCGTCGGCGGGCAAGATAGCTACATGCTCGGCAACATCATCGCGCGCGAGCTTACCGTGACGCGGAACTGGCCGCTCTCCTCGGCGATATCGGTGGTAATCACTGTGGTAACGACTGCAGCGCTCTTGATCTACCTCTCACTGCAGCGCCGGAGGGCGGCACGATGATCGCGCAGCCCCGATTCTCCCGCTTCGTTTTCTGGGCAACGATGCTCTTTTTGTTTCTCCCACTCTTCGTTCTCATCCTCTACTCGTTCAATGAGTCGCGGACCATGGAGTGGCGAGGCGTCTCGTTGCGCTGGTATCAGGAGTTGCTCTTTGACTCCGACGATCTGTGGCGATCGGTCTCGAACAGTCTGATCATCGCCGTTTCTTCGGCCACAACCGCCACTCTTGTCGCGACCCTGGCCGCGATCGGCATGAACTGGTACAAGCTGCGCATTACCTCGTACGTGCAGTCAATAACCTTTCTCCCGCTCATTCTGCCGGAGATCATCGTCGGGGTGAGTCTACTCGTTTTCTTTGCGGGAGTCGGGCTACGCCTCGGACTGCTGACGATCTTTCTCGCGCACACGACATTCAACCTGCCGTTTGTCCTCTTGATCGTGTTAGCTCGGCTTGAGGAGTTCGACTACTCGATCATCGAGGCGGCGCGCGATCTCGGCGCGAAGGAGCGTCAAACGCTTACGCGTGTCATCGTTCCGATCGCGATGCCGGGTATCGTTTCGGGTTTTCTGACCGCGTTCACGCTCTCGCTCGAGGACTTCGTGATCACCTTCTTTGTTTCCGGGCCGGGGTCCACAACCCTTCCGCTCTTCGTCTACTCGATGATTCGGTTTGGTGTCTCTCCGGTGATCAATGCGCTCAGCGTTGTGATTATCGCTGCAACGGTTCTCCTGGTGCTCGTGGCCCGGAGATTTGTGAAGTATATCGTCCGGTAGGTCGCCGGTTAATCGACCAGAAGGAGCAAGTATGCGCATGCGCATGTGGAGCACCGCACGATCTGCGGTGCTGGTTGGGGGGCTTGCGGCCCTCTTTCTCGTGATCGCCGGGTGTGCCCGCGGCGGAGAAGAGACCGGAACGCTCTATATCTACAACTGGACCTACTACATCCCCGACGAGGTGATCGA
>JBMCTC010000065.1:0-13143 GCA_048624115.1 Spirochaetota bacterium | reverse complement strand
AAGAAGAAGTCAAGGTCGAAGAAGCCGCGGAAGACACGGGAACGGAAGAACCGCAGGCAGAAGCAGCTTCTGATGAGTCTGAACAGCCCAAAGAAGCCACTGAAGCGTAATCACGAGTCCTCGAATACAAAGCCCGGAGCCATTCCGGGCTTTCTTTTTGCCCGCGCGGTGCACCAAAGGAAGGAAGATGTCATTAGCAGCATCGCTTGCAACAAGTGAGTGGGTGTGGGTTGCAGTTGCCGCACTCCTCATTGGAATGGCAAAGGCGGGCCTTGCGGGCGCCGCTATCTTTGGCATCCCCGTCATGGCCACGATCTTTGGGGCACAAGAGTCAACCGGGATTGTCCTGCCAATGCTAATTGCCGCCGACATCGTCGCGGTGATCTACTACCGTCGCCACGCGCAGTGGAACATCGTCTTGCAACTGCTTCCCTGGACGCTGCTTGGAATCGGCACTGGTGTTTTTGTCGGTGATGTTGTCTCCGATGATGTGTTTCGCATCCTCCTTGCGATTATCGTGCTCGTCGGACTCGCGCTTATGACGTACCGGGAGCTCTATCACTCCGACATCGTCCTGCCACGGAAGCTCTGGATCGCCGCCATCCTCGGTACGGTCGCGGGTTTTTCGACTATGGTGGGAAACGCCGCCGGCCCGCTCATGTCGCTCTACCTGCTCTCGATGGGGCTTGAGAAGAATCAGCTCATTGGCACCGGCGCGTGGTTCTTCTTTGTCGTGAACGTCATCAAGGTGCCTTTCCACGTGATCTTCTGGGGCACAATCACCTTCGAGACGCTCGTCATCGACCTATTGGCCGTGCCGGTCATCGTGGGCGGCGTCTTCCTCGGCCTTGTTCTCGTTCGGCTCATTCCTGAGAAGGCGTATCGTTACTTTATTATCGTGAGCACGACAATTGTGAGTATCCGCCTTCTCATCTGAGGTCGTGCGGTTGAACCGCCGCCCATCTCTTTGGATATTGAAAGCAGGAGGAGCGCGTGAAGAGAGCAATCGTACTTCTGGCAGATGGATTTGAAGAAGTTGAAGCCATAACACAGATAGATTTCCTCCGGCGGGCGGGCATCGAGACCGTTGTTGCCGGGGTTACGGGACGCGACGTGATTGGTGGCCACGACATTCGAGTGAACACCGATATCACCCTCGATGAGGTCATGGACGACTTTGACGCCATCGTAATCCCCGGCGGTGCCACCGGTGCCGAGAACATTGCAGCAGACGACTCCACCGTCACGATGATCAAGAACGCACTCGAGGCCGGTACGCTCGTTGCGGCGATCTGTGCTTCACCTGGAGTGGTACTCGGTGCAAACGGACTGCTCGGCGACCGACGGTTCACCTGCTACCCGGGCTTCGAGAAGCATGCGACCACGGGGCACTTCAGTGAGGATCGCGTGGTAGTCGATGGAAACCTCATCACGAGCCGGGGGCCTGGAACGGCAGCGGAGTTCGCCGAGGCGGTTGTTAGCTATCTGGTCGACGATGCGGCGGCTCGCGATCTTCACGAGAAGACGCTTCAGAAGTAGGCGGGCCTGCGGCGGGAATGACAACTGCCGCGACAATCGCCGGCAAAATTACCGACACGGCAACAATCCAGTTTCCGGTAGTCACAGCCGCGCCGACCCAGAGGAGCACTCCGCTTGCTACTCCTAACCCTCGCCGGGCGCCTCGTCGCGCGCCGCCGCTGCGGGTGGCAAGGTAGCGGAATACAATCGCCGCGCCTACCAAGAGCACTGCCGGCCGCGCCCAGTATAGTGGCACCTCGAGCTGCGCGACGGCAAGAAACTCGGGTGCTGCTATCCACACCAGAAGCGGTGCAAGGCCGACCGCCCCGATTGCCGCATGAGTCGACGAAACACGACTAAAGAGCACGGTGACTACGGCAAACAGAGCTGTCGCAAGGCCAATCATGAGGCGGATCGATGTCTCGAGCTCAATCACCCCTCAGGTGTACCACGATGCGAGGTAGGTGTCACGCACCCTGGGGAATGCGCGGCGAGTCGTAGTACGCTCTGGTGCCGTGGCGTCAGTGCGATTTCTTGACAGATGCAATACCCCGTATTTTAATGGTGTATTCGTTTTGATGACCTGCCCGGCGCACACTCACGGGTCGCGAAGGGCGTGCGGTTCGGTTTTCGAAAGGTGGTTTCATGCTTCATGGTTTTTCTTATCATTCGCCTACGTCGCTCGATGAGCTTCTCTCGCTGCTCGATGCTCACCGTGAGAAAGCGGTGGTGTTTTCAGGCGGAACCGATCTCTTTGTTGCGATTCGTGCCGGGCTTGCGAAGCCGGAACACGTCATTGACCTAAAAAAAGTACCCGATCTGGCAAAACTCGCCTTTGACGAGGCAAACGGTCTGCATATCGGCGCGACTGTGACGGTGAATCAGCTCGTTGAGTACCCGACCGTACGCGATCGCTACCCCGTTTTGCGCGTAGCAGGCGATGAACTCGCGACGTTTCAGTTGCGAAACCGCGCAACCGTTGTTGGAAACGTCGTGACGGCAAGCCCGTGCGGCGACATGGGCTCGCCTCTGCTCTGCTTGGGCGCAACGGTCACGCTTGTGAGTGCCCGGGGCTCACGAACCATGCCGATCAAAGAGTTTATTACCGGCGTAAAGAAGACGCAGATTGCCCCGAACGAGATAGTTTCGGCGATCACGGTCCCGGCAGACCACATTGATGCCGCCGGCGGTTACAAAAAGCTCAAACGGATCAAAGGCCACGACCTCGGTGTCGTGAGCGTGGCTGCAATCAAGAGCAAGTCGGCACGGCGCTTTGCCATTAGCTCGGCGGCCCCAACGCCGGTACTGCTCGAGGACTTCCCGATCGACGTAGATGTCGATCGGGTGCAGGAGAGCGCCCAGAAGGCCATCAGCCCGATTGACGACGTCCGCTGCACGGCGGAGTACCGATCGTTTATGGTCAACGTCTTTATCAAGCGCCTCTTAGGAGAAGTAGCATGAAGCGAGTATCGCTCACAATAAATGGAGAGAAATACGCACGCGATGTCAGTGAGCACAAGACGCTCCTGCACTTTCTGCGTGAGGACCTCGGTTTGACCGGCACCAAAGAGGGGTGTGGCGCAGGCGAGTGCGGCGCGTGCACGATTATGATGAACGGCAAAGCTGTCAACTCGTGCCTGGTCCTGGCCGTAGAGGCCGACGGAGCAGAGCTCGAGACGATCGAGGGCGTTGCCAAAGGCGGAACGCTTTCGAAGGTCCAGGACGCGTTTCATCGACGTCATGCCGTGCAGTGCGGCTTTTGTACGCCCGGCATGGTCATCAGTGCGACCGATCTGCTACGTCGCGTTCCCAACCCCACCCGCGAGCAGATCGTAGAGGGCATTGAGGGCAACTTCTGCAGATGCACCGGCTACGAGCAGATCATTGAGGCGATTCAAGACGCCGCAGCAGGTGGTGCAGGCCGTGCCGCCGCAACCCCCAAGGAGAATCAGTAATGCTCGAGGCGATACCCAAAGATCAACTCAAACACGTCGGCAAACAGACACACCGCATTGACTCAAAGATCAAACTGACCGGGCAGGCCACCTACGTGAGCGACATGATCGTTCCCGGCATGCTCTACGCTCGGGTCAAGACGAGCCCACACGCTCGCGCCAAAATCGTCTCGATTGATACAACCAAGGCAGAGGCGTTGACCGGTGTGCGTGCGGTCATTACCGGCGAAGAGCTCGACTACCGGCTTGGTCTCTACGTCGTCGATAAGGCGATTCTCGCCAAGGGCGTGGTGCGCCACTACGGAGAGGCGGTAGCCGCGGTGGCCGCAGACACGCTCGAGATCGCAGAGCAGGCGGTGGGCCTCATCGACGTAACCTATGAGGAGCTCGAACCCGTTCTGCATCCTCTGGAAGCGATCAAGGAGGGTGCTCCACTCGTGCACCCCCGGCTCGGCGACTACTCCTACATGGAGGCTGCGTTTACTCCCAAGCCGGGTACGAACATCGCGAACCACACGAAGCTTCGTAAGGGCGATACCGAGAAGGCGTTCGAGGAGTGTGAGTGGATTATCGAGCGTCAGTACACAAACCCGTCGGTGCAGCACGTTCCGATGGAGACCCACGTGGCAATTGTGGGCTGGGGACACGATAACGAGGTAACGATTTGGTCGTCGGCTCAATCACCCTATACGCTTCGAAACCTCTTTTGTACCGCCTTTGGACTTCCGCACCGGAAGGTTCGGGTGCAGGTGCCGTACGTCGGCGGCGGGTTTGGCGGCAAGGCGGGTATCGGGATTGAGCCACTCGTGGCGGTGCTCTCGCGCAAGGCAGGCGGCCGACCGGTTAAGCTTACCGCGACGCGCGAGCAGGAGTTCAGCCTGCTTCCGTGTCGAAGCCAGCTCACCTACAACATCAAGACCGGCATCACCAAGGAAGGCAAGATCCTTGCCCAGGAGATGACGATGTACTGGGACTCGGGTGCCTACGCCGATTACGCGGTGAACGTAACCCGCGCCTCAGGCTACTCTGCCGGCGGCCCCTACGAGATTCCCAACGCCAAGGTAGATGCATACACGATCTACACCAACAAGCCCTTTGGCACAGCCTACCGTGGCTTTGGCCACGTCGAATTCTTCTGGGGTCTCGAGCGACACATGGACCTGATTGCCGAGGCAATCGGCATGGATCCGCTCGAGTTCCGCTATAGAAATGCGCTCAAGCCCGGAAGCATCACCCTCACCGGAGAGGAGATCACCGAGCACACCGGCAACATCTCGAAGTGTCTGCAGACAGCAGCCGACGCAGTTGGCTACGGCACCCTGAGCGATGCCGAGAAGAAGCGTGAGGCGGCCGGGCACATGAAGATCGGCAAGGCGGTGGTTGGCCTTCACAAGGCACCGGCGATGCCTCCGTTCACCGCGACCACGGTCATTCTCAAGATGAACGAGGACGGCACCGTGACCGCCAATCTCACGCTTGTCGACTACGGACAGGGAACCTACACGGCGATCGCGCAGATTATCGCGGAGCGGCTCGGCTTCCCGGTAGAGAGCGTAAAGGTGGCGTTCGAGTCGGACACCGACCGCGATCCGTACGACTGGCAGACCGTTGCTTCGAAGGGGCTGCTGTTGAGCGGGAACGCCGCGATTTTGGCCGCCGAGGACCTACTCAAGAACGCCTACGAGGTTGCCGCCCAGGCTCTCCGTGCGCAGACCATCGACCTCCTTCACGATCACGAGAAGATCTACGTCAAGCACCATCCGAGCTCATCGGTGACCTTCAAGGAGCTTGCCATTGGCTACTGCTTTCCAAACGGAAACGCTATCGGCGGCCCGCTGGTTGGGGTAGGTCGATATATTGCGCAGGGTCTCACGCATCTCAACAAAGAGACCGGTCAGGGCAATCCAGCGATTGACTGGACCTACGGTGCCCATGGCATGGTCGTCGAGGTAGACCCGGAGACCGGCGAGTATAGTGTTTTGAAGGTTGTCTCGGTCTTTGACGTCGGTCGCGTGATAAATCCCGACGAGGTGCGCGGCCAGGCGATAGGCGGAATGTTGCAGGGACTCGGAACCGCAGTCTGCGAGGGGTACATCTACGATCAAAAGGGACATCTCTTGAATCCGAGCTTCACCGACAACAAGATTCCCACGGCAAAGGATCTGCCGTTCGAAGTGGATGCGATCACAATCGAGACGCCGCAGCTTGACGGGCCCTTTGGTGCGCGCGGCGTGGGCGAGCATTCGATGATCGGTGTTGCAGCGGCGCTTGGAAACGCGATCCAGCGCGCGGCGGGGGCCGAGCTCACGCACATGCCCATTCGCTACGAGGACGTCTGGCGCGCGATCCAGCGCAAAGAGAAGATCAACAACTGGATCACTAAGAGTCCGTACGGCAGTTGTCGTTCGGCCCCGGAGATTCTCAAGAATGACTGCGAGTAAGCTTCTCTCGGGAGCAGGCCGATGAAGTTCCCCGGTATCACGCGCGGCATTAGCAAGACCATTACGCACACCGTCTCGCATCGCGATACCGCCGGGAACTTCCTTCCCGACGATGTGGAGCCCTTGCTCTCCTCTCCGGGACTGATCGCGCTGGTCGTTGACACGGCAATCGAGTTGATTGATCCGCTGCTTCCCGACGAGTTTATGTCGGTTGGCAAGAGCTCGCAGGTCACGCACGAACATCCGAGTGTACTCGGGGCGCACCTCACGCTCACGTTGAGCGTGCAAGAGTTCGACGGCTACCATATCAGCTTGCGCTTTGTTGCCTCCGACGAGAGCGGCGTGGTCGGAACCGGAACCCACACCCGCTCAATTGTGAACAAGCGCTGGCTGCAACTGCGGATTGCTCACCGCGCAGGCGCGTAGCAAATGCGGCTTCCCTACGATTGCGTTCTCCTCGCTGCCGGCGAGGGGCGTCGTATGGGCGGCGGGAAACTGCTACGATCCTTTCGCGGCCGTCCGCTGATCTTGGACGCACTCGAAAGCGCCGCTGCCGCTTGCAGGCGTGTCATAGTCGTGACCGGCTTCGATGACAAACGCGTGAAAGAAGCAGTGACCGCCGCGCACAGCGCCGATCCGACCGCAGCCGAACTCACGTTTGTGCACAATCCAAACTACCGCCTCGGCATGTTTTCTTCGATTCAGGCCGGCGCTCGTGTTGTTCGCTCCGACCGGTTCTTCGTGCTTCCGGCCGATCTCCCGCTCGTGACGGCCGCTGCATTTGAGGCGGTTGCCGCCGAGCCGGCCGCTGATGCGGTGGTGCCTGTGGTGGAAGGTACCCGCGGTCACCCGGTACTGATCCGTTCGTCGCTCATACCTGCGCTTACTGCAGCCGCCGCAGACGCAGGACCAATGCGCCACTTCCTTCGCGACTATCGCGTGCACTGGGCAGAATGTGAGGATAACGCAATGATCCGTGACGTGGATACGGCGGAGGCTCTCGAAGCGCTCGACCGCAATCGCGAGCATTGACCGAAGCATGGCGTAGCCCCTATTGTCTCCTTGTGCGACAATCTCATCTACAGCCACTTCTCTGGTTACAACATGGAGTCGAACTCTACTTGAGCTACTGGCTCACGATTTTTGGCTTCTTTCTGCTCTATTCAATTGTTTCCATTGCCACGATTGGTATTCTCGCGGGTCCGCTTCTCGTGGGGTTCTATCGAATTCTCGATCGTCTGCAAATGGGCGATGGGTATCGGCCTGAAATTCGTGATCTCTTTGGCGGCTTTGATCGCTTTGGAGACGCGGTTGCGCAACTGCTCATTTGGAGCTTTGGCCCGGTGATTCTTCTGACGTTTCTTGCCGTCATTCCACTTATCGGTCCGGTAATCGGGCTTCTCATAATAATAGTTCTCGGACCGCTTGCTCAGTTTGGGTTTCCGCTGATCGCGCTCGAGGGCAAGACGTGGACCGAGGCGTCGGTCGCCATTCTCGCGGGGGTGCGCTACGAACCGTTGATGTTTCCTCTTACCGGGTGGGCGTTCTCGTTGTTGCCGGCGCTTCTCGCGGTCTTTGGCGTGCGTTTTGGCTGGGTGGGATTCCTCATTACGCTACTCGTGACGCCCGTGACCCTCTGTTCAGTCGCGATGAGCGCACCGGTGGTCAACCCCTGGCTCGCGAATCTCGATCTTCGTCGGTAGTAGGCCGGGTCGGTCAGTCGGGCGAGACGATCGGTTCGATAAAGCTCGCGAGGGTAAGGAGCTCCTCATCCTCGCCGTAGGCACCTGCGATCTGAAGCCCGAGCGGCAGCCCGCCGTCAAAGCCGCACTGTACCGTCACGGTCGGAACGCCCGCATACGTCCATGGAAGGTTCATCACCGGGCTTCCCGTTGCATCGATTCCAAAAGGCGCCGCCCCTTGCGCGCTCGGAGAGAGCAGCGCCGATGCGTCATACTGGGCCAGAAGATCGCGAATGCGCTTCTGAATCCCGGCGCGTCCGCTCTTCGCTTCGGACACACTTGCCGCAGAGATACGGCTTCCCCGGGTCATGAGCTCGAGGCTCCGCTCGCTGTATCGGCCGTGGTACTGCCCGTACGCCTCGTGACCGCGCGCAAACTCGTAGGCAATGATCGTGTTGTGAGTATTGTTGATGTTACCGATGTCGGGGAACAACTCGATCGGGTGTACGTTGTATCCCGCGGCGGTTAGTCGCTCTGCGGCGCGAGTGATCGCTGCCCGCATGACCAAGTCGGCCTGTGACGTGTAGGCGTCGTCGACGATGAGCAGGGTCTTTCCGGGACGCATGTGGATCGTGCTTCGCCAATCGTCCCAGAGTACCGAGGCCCCGACGTTCGCACTGGCAACGTCTGCGGCAAGCAATCCGACATGATCTGCCCAGGGGGAGAACGGAAACACACCCGCTGTGGGAACTCTCCCGTGGCTCGGCTTGAAACCGACCACTCCGCAGTAGCTTGCAGGTCGATTGATAGAGCCGATCGTCTGTGTCCCCAGAGCGAGCGGAGCGTACCCGGCGGAAACGGCGGCAGCCGAGCCGCTACTCGAGCCCCCAGGTGTGTGATCGGTGTTCCACGGGTTTCGAGTCGGGCCGGGCTGGAAGTAGGCGAACTCGGTTGTGACGCTCTTTCCAACAACGATCGCGCCGGCCGCGCGCAGGCGCCGAACCACCTCCGCCTCGTCAGAGGGAAGCACGTCCGGCGGCAGGCGCGAGCCGGCAAGCGTAGGGAATCCGGTTACGCCAAAGAGATCTTTCACGGCAACGGGAACCGCAAAGAGGTCGGGCCAGTCGGCCGGATCGGGATGAGAGACTGCGAGTTTCTCGAACTCTGCGAGAACACGGCCGCGGCGGTCGGGCTCGGGCAGAAGCGCCTCGATCTCCGGCTCTACCTGCTCAATCCGGTCCAACACTGCAACAAGCCTGGCTCGAGCCTGAGAGAGCGAACGGGCCGCAAAGGAGCGATACCCTTGAGGCGCGTGTCGCACTACACTGCCCCCTCATTGCGCATCGCCTCGATCTCCTGTTCGGAATAGCCGAGCGCTGTGAGCACTTCGGTGGTGTGTTCACCGAGCTCGGGCACCGTGGGCCTGATCGTTTCATCGGGGAAGCTACTCATTTTGATGGGGTTTCCCGCGATCTTCACATGGCCGGCCACCGGGTCTTCTACATCGACAATCATCTTTCGCGCGAGCACCTGCGGGTGCTGCATAACCTTGTCGATCGTGTTGATTCGACTGTGGGGAATCGATGCCGCCTTGAGCACACCGATCCACTCGGCAATCGGGCGCCCGGCAAAGATCGGCTCGAGCAGCTCGTTCAGCTCGTCTATGTGCTCGGTACGATCACGATTGGTGAGAAAGCGCGGGTCCTCGATGAGCTCCGGCCTGCCGATGCCCTCGCAGAACTTCTGCCAGAGGTTGTCATTGCCAACTGCAACCACGATCCAGTCGTCGGAGGTCTTATATCCCTGGAAGGGTGTAATGGTCGGATGGCGCGTGCCAAGCGGCTGCGGCGAGGTGCCGGCAACCTGATAACGTGCAAGCGCGTTCTCGAGGATTGCGACCTGACAGTCGAGCATCGCCACATCGACCTTCTGCCCGACACCAGTGTGCTCGCGCTGGTAGAGCGCGGCCATAATTCCGTTTGCGGTAAAGAGCGCGGCGGTAATGTCGCCGATGGAACAACCGACACGGGTCGGTCTGCCGTCGGGCCAGCCGGTCACACTCATCACGCCGCCTTCGGCCTGCGCGAGAATGTCGTAAGCAGGCTTCTTCGAATCGGGGCCCGAGTGGCCGTAGCCCGAACTCGCAGCGTAGATGAGCCGGGGGTTGAGCTTGCCGAGCTCTTCGAAGCCGAGACCGAACTTCTCCATCACGCCGGGGCGGAAGTTTTCGACCAGGACGTCGGACTCAGCAACCATCTTGCGAAATACATCGCGGGCCGCCTCGTTCTTGAGGTTGAGCGTAATGCTCTTTTTGCCCCGGTTGATGCTCAGGAAGTAGAGGCTTCGCCCCTCTTTGAACGGACCAAAGCCACGAGAATCGTCGCCGGTGCCCGGCATCTCTACCTTCGTAACCGATGCGCCCAAATCCTGCAACAGCATGGTGCAGTAGGGCCCCGCGAGTACGCGAGTCATATCAAGGACCTTGATTCCGTCGAGGGGCTTTTCCATATCTACCTCTCTGAATCGTTATTTTTTGTTGGCTTCGTCAACGAGCCACTGGTTCTTGGCGCGTGCAACGTCACCGTATTTGGTGAGCTCGCACTTGGCCTTCTTTGCCATGATCTCGTCGTATTCATCGTCCTCTACAAAGGCTACGATTCGAGAGACACAGCTCTCACCGTGGACAAAGCGCCAGGGGAAGCAGCCGATCTTGACGCGACGGTTGAGCAAGAGGTCGATGTCACCCCCGAGGCACTCGGCGTGGATGATCCCGTAGGGGAACATCTCAATGTGCATGAGCTGGTACTTGTCGGGAGTGTAGATCTCCTCGAGTCCCTTGCCGTACTTCTTCTTGAAGTGCGCGTCACACTCCTCGGCATTGCGTGGCATCCAGTCACGAACCTTGGTGTTCATCGGGTGGTCTGCGCTGCCGCAGTCTACGCCAATCCACTTGAGTTTCTTGGCCTTGGCCCACTCGGCGAACTCGCGGTCCGGACCGGGATGCTTGACCATGTACTTGACCTCGTCTCCGGTCGGCTGGTCCCATCCGTACTGGTGAAAACCGGTCGATATAATAAGGATGTCGCCTTCTTTCACATCGACCTTGCCCTCTACCATCTCCGACGTGTAGATGTCGTACTCGCCGGCAACGTCTGAGAGGTCGACGATGACGCCGTCGGACATCAGGAAGTCCAGGCTGAGCTCTGAGATGTCCTTGCCGGGAGTATGAAAGTGAATCTCGCCGTCAAGGTGCGTTCCCACGTGATTGGAGTGGGTCACGAGCTGGCCGTTCGCGCCGTTCGGCGCGAGTCGCTTGAAGTACTTGACCTGCAATGGCTCGTAGGTTGGCCAAGCTGGGGTTCCAACCCCGAGTGGAATGCTGAGATCGATAGGTTTCATAGATCCTCCTCAAATTGAATGTGGTAAATCCTATGTAAATCGCTCAACAAAGTCAAAAGCTATAGCTGGGCGAGTTACGTGCCGTACTTCGCGGCGAACGCCTTGAACGCGTCGGTAAAGCAGTTTACCGGCGGCTTTACGAGTCCCGCGCCAACCATCCCGACGCCCGGATCCTTGTGGGCAATCCCGGTGTTGATCGCCGGCAGAATACCGGTCTCCACAATTTTGACCAGGTCGATGCCGGTCGGTGTGCCACGGAAGTCGAGTGCCGGGATCTGGTAGGTGTCGTTCTCTGCCGCGGTGATCTCGTACATCTGTAGAGTGAAGTTCACCGCGTCCGCCGGGGAACCGCCAACGAACTTGACAATAGCGGGGGCGGCGGCCATCGCGAATCCGCCTATCCCGGAGGTCTCGGTGATAACCGAGTCGCCAATGTCGCGCGCCGCGTCATCTGCGGTGTAGCCCGGCAGGTAGAGTCCGTCGATGATCGATGCGGGGCCGGTGAACCACTGGTCGGGAAGCCCCGAGACCCGAATACCAAACTCCGTACCGTTTCGCGCCATCGTTGTTACAATGCTCGACCCTTCGATTCCGGCCGCGGCATCGGTGGTGCACTTTGCACTTGGCATGGTCAGGTTGAGGAAGAAGTGGTCGTTCTCGTGCATAAACTTCAAGGCGCGACTGAGCTTCTCTTTCTCCTCGTCGAGCATGACAAGGTACGGTGCGAGCTCGCGGATAAAGAGGCTTGTTCCCGCTCGATTGCGGTTATGCCCCTCATCACCCATCTGAAGCACCTGAGCGATTAGGTTCTTCATGTCGATAGGCCCATGCAATGCAAGCGCCGCCTTCAAAATCGGCGCGAGCTCATCGGCCATCCACTTGAGCTTGTCGATGACCTCTTGTGAGTTTGCTCCGTAGCGAAGCACTTTGCCTAAGCCTTCGTTCAAGGTGCAGTAGGCCTTGTTCCCATAGGTCTTGTTCTCGACAATCCAGACCGGCATGCTCGACGTCACGACGCCGGCCATTGGTCCCACTGCACTGTGGTGGTGACACGGCGCAAACTCGATCTCGCCACTCGCAGCGAGCTTCACCGCCTCGGCGTGATCTTTCGCAAGGCCCTCGTAGATCAGCCCGCCGATTACCGCACCGCGAAGGGGTCCTGCCATATCGGGCCACTTGACCGGAGGGCCTGCGTGCAGGATGAGCTTTTTGTGCATGCCGGGAATGTCGTCGGCGGCCACGCCGATATCGACCAAGGTTGGCTTGCCCGCAAGGATACGTTTGACCGCCTCTTGGTTTGCCGCCGCGATGTCGACCGAAGCGTTCTCGAGTTTGTCAAAGAGACGCGCGAGCTCTTGGTCACCACCTGCAGGCGGCTTCCACGCGACCTGCACGGCAGGCACGCCGCGCTGTCGCAGATTATCGGCAAAACTCTCGAGCCCGATATTCACGACCGAGAGGTCGGACTCGAACAACTGGGGGATTCCACTGCTACTCATTGCGCGCCTCCATGATCCGTTTTGCAAGCATCGATGCTTGATAGTTGCTCGGCATGACGACAACACCCGCCTCTTCGAGCTTTGCCTTTTGGCCGGCAAACCCTTGCGGGTCTCCCTGGGTACCGGTAATGCTCGCAATCACGCTGAGGTAGTTCTTGTTCTCCTCTGCGGTGCGCTTTGCACCCTTGATGTACTCGACTATCGCACCTGCCGGGTCGTCGTGCGACCCATACCCAAGCACGACGTCGAGCAACCAGAGGGCAACTTCCTCGTCGAGCGCCTCTTGCTCCATGCGCTCAGTGCGGATCGACGGATCGATCATCGGGTGTGGGCGCCCGACGGTGAACACGTCTTCTCCGAGGTCAACAATCGTATGGCCAATTGACGTGTGCGGGTCTTTGAGTTTGAGGGCGGGATCCGAGGCGTCAAAGCTGTGCACGCCACCGGGTAGGTCGGAAAGGACGGTTGCCGCCTCGTCGGTAAGCGTGCCGCCGACAAACATTCCGCGAAGGTACTTTTGCCGCGCCGACATGCTGCGCGTCTCGTGCTCTACGATCTGCGCAATTTTGGACTCAGGGAGGTCGAAGGGGGATGGCGCCCCACCGCCGGTTGCTGCGTTACTCGCCGCGTGCGCCCCACCGCCGGTTGC
>JBMCTC010000064.1:0-13370 GCA_048624115.1 Spirochaetota bacterium | reverse complement strand
TTAATCGCGGAATCTATGCCCCGGGTGCCGACCGCGCCTACACCTCGATTACCGGATTCATCCAAAACGCGGACGGCAGCTACGATCGATTCAAAGAGTTCGCCTATAACACCGTGTTTTCGATGCACAACGTCGGACAGCTACTTGCAGAGGCGGGTTTTACGGCTTACGCCGCCGGTGGGAAAGACCTCACGGCACCGGTCGAGGACGCCGAGTCGCTCGATCGGGCGTTTTTCGTGTGCACGAAGGCGTAAATCCGCGCACGCATCGATCGCGGTATGCTCGATAAACTGATCGTCAGACGTGAAGCAACTCAGGCACAATATTCTCGGCACGTCCTATATATGGCGGTACATCGAGCGTTACCATCACCGTCGCGACTTGCGCGGGCGGTATGGTGATCGTGATGGCATTGTTCTCTGAATCCGAGACCGTCGCAGCCGACGCGCCGTCTTGCTCAAGCGCGTCTACGATCCGCGCTTGCGCGACGGGTTGTGGCAAGACGAGGCGAACCGTGCCGGGTGCGTCGTTGCGCTCCGCGAAGCAGCGGATGACCAGTGCGTTGTTGTGCTCCTCGGCGGGTTTGATGCCAACGATGCGAGCGTCTGCAACGCGTACCTCGGCCAAGTGGCCCCGCAAACTCGACGTTTTTGAACTTGTCTGAGGAGCGTCGGCCCGCGGGCGCTCCACCGAAATCACCCGCGCCTCGGTCACAAGTGCTCGCGCGGGAGTGCCGCCACTTGTCCGATCGTCGACCGCGCCCATATAGAGCTCGAAGTGGTGATCGCCAACCTCCGGCACGGGGTCGGGCTCGTGGGAACCTCGCAGCAGAGTCGCTGTGAGACTCGTCTTTGTCGCAGTGAAGCTCTGACTATCGCGGGAGACAAACAGGAATGATTGGTTGTCCGTGGAGGCAACAACGTGGGTTTGCGCCGCGATCGGCAGCCCATCGGGAACACTTTCTTGCGTACCAAACGGGATATCGCGTGTGACTCGGCCTATGGCCGCAGGCAGGTTTACGCGAAGCCCGAGACGAGGCATTCCACGGTCCTGTGTGGTCACCTCGCGGAACGCGACATCGATGCGCGCGCGCAGATATCGGCTTCCTCGATCGAGTTCCAGTCCGACACGAAGCATCGACCCTCCCTGGTCCGGAGCGAGAGAGCGTGCGCTAAAGGGAATCTCCATGTCGATAGACTGTCGTAGCTTGTCGGCGCCTGTCCGAACTTTGGTGATAGTACCGCCGACGCCGAGCGAGGTTGCACTCCGCGTTCGATGCGTAATCCACGAAGACATGTATTTCGGCTCTTCGAACTCGAGCACGAATGCTGCCCCTTGTGTCCCCAGTAGCTCTTGGCCTCGCGCGTGGTCGTAGATGCGGCCAACCGCAAGCGTCTGTGGGTCGACTTCTACTCGCACGAGACCGTTGTCAAGCACCAGATCAGGTGGTGTCTCAACGAGCCAGTTGGCTACGCCATAGGGATGATACCGAGAGCTTGCCCCACCCCTCGTGGCTGGTCTCACAAAAATGGTTTCGTACTGCCAAGCTTCGAGGTTAAGCTGGACAAGCAGCACTACGAACGTGTGCCCCCAGTACCGATCTTCGCCACTCCTGAGAACCTGCGAAACAACAAGGTCGCCGGTCGAGTCGACTACCTCAATCTCTCCATATTCCCAATCCCATACCGAGACCTCGATGCACTGAGTTCGCTCGTTGTCATGAGGATTCACGATCAAGAACGGACGAATCGGTCCACCCCACCGCTGGGTTGCGGAGCTTCGGCCTTCGCGAACAAAGAAGCCGACGCCTGCCCCCTCAGATTGATCGGCCGATAGCGAACCATCAACGGTGCCGAGATCCGCGGCTAGCGTCGCGGCAAATCTCCCGGCTTCATACTGCACTCGCCGTGCCATCTCACGGAGTGCGCGATTCTCCTCAATCTGCGCCTGCGCGCGGATTTGCTGGTAGAGCGCGAGTGCGTGGTCGCGGGTCTCAGCAACACCAGATCCTGGAAGAATGTCGTGAAAGTGAGTAAAGAGCAGACTACGCCAGGCTTTCTCGAGGCACGACGCCTGAAGAGTACCAGACAACGCACCAATCAGCTCTGCACGCTGGAGCGCCCGCTGCCCGGAGAGATTGCCCGCCTTGATCTTACTCTGCGAACTGTAGCACCCCGTGAAAATCGGATTCCGTTCCCCCGACGTCTCCTCTATTTGCTCGAGATCCTCGAGGGCGCGGAAGAACTCATGGTAGCTGCTGAAGAGAATGCGAGGAGCAAGCGGCCAACTCTGCATGTCAATGATTCGTTCGATATCCCTTCGAGTTGGTCCGCCACCGTGATCCCCCACACCGTAGACCGAGAGACCCTCGGTGATTCCGTAATCGGCTACCAATTCGGGTAAGTGCAAGAAGAGGTCGGAGTCTACGCTTTCGTTGTACCACCTCGGGTCTTGGTAGGCGAGCACCGAACGCCCCGAAGCGGAATGCCATCGACTCACAAAGGGGCCCTTGGCACCACGACCGTGGTATACGTACTTCACCCCGGCCTCGCTGAAGATCTCCGGTGTGGCTGCCGAGTGGCCAAACGTATCCGGCATAAACGCCACGCGAAGCTTCTCACGATCGACGTCAAAGAGGCGTTGCAAGTAGCGAACTGTGTAGAGCGCGTGACGCAGCAGGCTCTCACCGGAGGGCAGGTTCATGTCGGTCTCCGTCCACTGGGTCGCCGCAAGCTCCCACCGCCCCTCATCGATGTAGTGCTTGATCTGTGGGAGGAGTTCCGGCTCGTAGCGCTCGATCATCTCGTAGATCGCCCCCTGACTCTGCGAGAACTTGAACGCTGGATACTCCTCCAGGAGACGAAGGGCAGTCCGCATCGTTTCCATGACAATGACAACCGTTTCGTCATACCCCCACATCCAGTTCATGTCGAGGTGGGCGTGGCCAACACAGTGCAGTGTCAGACGCTTCGATTCGGCAGCGAACGAGGAGAGCCGCTGCTCGACCTCGAAGCATACCTCGGGAGTCACTCCATCAGCCGCCGCCACGGCATCAGATACTCGTACACAAGCATCGATGACCGCCGCAGCACGCTCGGATTGGGCAGCACCGGGAATGCGGCCGAGAAACTCGAGCTCGGAAACGATCCGGCGTCCATACCGAGTCTTTCGAGCCTGCTCCCGTGTTTGCTTCCACCAGTATGGCCATTCCATGTGCTATCCTTTGAGTCCGGTCAACGTGA
Source organism: Spirochaetota bacterium (assembly GCA_048624115.1). Lineage (GTDB taxonomy): Bacteria > Spirochaetota > Spirochaetia > DSM-27196 > SLST01 > SLST01. The sequence goes on along the minus strand of JBMCTC010000064.1, from coordinate 10,128 downwards.
TCCCGCGCAGGATCTGTCGTTGGAAGATGAGAAAGAGAATGATCATCGGCGTGCTTGCGATGGCAAGACCGGCAACAATGATACTCATCGGTTCGGGGTTCGATTGATTTGTGAGGCGGAAGAGCGCAACCATGATCGGCTGGAGGTGCGTGCTCCTGAGAACCAAGAACGGCCAGAAGAAATCCTTCCACTGCGCAATGACGGTAAAGATGGCTACGACCGCCAGAACAGCTGTCGAAAGCGGGATAAGAATCCGGACGAAGATTTGTCCCGGTCGTGCCCCGTCAATGCGCGCTGCATCCATCAAATCCTGTGGCACCTCGTCAAAGAAGCTCTTAAGGATAAAGATGTGAAACGCGTTTATTGCCCGCGGGAGCCAAACCGCCCACCACGTGTCAATGAGTCGCACGCCAAAGAGCGGAACGCGCACCACAGCAAGATACTGCGGAATCAAGTACGCCTCCGGCGGAACCATCAACGTACTCAAAAAGAGGAAGAGCACGACGGAACTGCCAACCGGCTTGAGCTTCGAGAGCGAGTAGGCCGCGGTGGCACTCACGATAAACTGAAAGAAGAGGGCCCCGATTGCCAGCAACAGCGTGTTCGTGAAGTATCGACTATAGTTGAGGTTGCTCCAGGCCTCGGGATAGTTTGCCCAGCGAGGATCCTCCGGAACAAGCGTCGGAGGTGTCTGAATGAGTTCTTGCGATGTCTTTAATCCGCCAGAGTACATCCAGTAGAGTGGGTAGATGGTCGTGAGCGTGAGGATCGCGAGAACGACGACCAGGATGCCGTAGCTTATCAGTATCGCTGGTCGGCGCATCTCCATGGGCGAGATAATCCCGCGATCGCTCGCGTCTCGAATCCGAGCGGGTCGTCGGATCTGCCTCGACTTGGCACGAGTTGTCTCTGCGGTCGCGGTACTCATCGAGCTGCTCCCCGAAATTTTCTGGTTACAAACAAGTACAAGAGTGAAAACGCGACGAGGACAACGAATATCAGCAGGCCGAGCGCCGTCGCCCACCCGATCTCGCCGCGTTCGAAGGCGTACCGATAGAGCAGGACCATGACTGTCAGTGTCGAGTTCACCGGCCCGCCGTCTGTCATGACAAACGGCTCGGTGAAGATTTGCATCGTCCCAATGATCTGGAGTACCAAGAGAATGATCATCACACCACGGATTTCAGGTAGGGTGATATGGAAGAGACGCTGCCAGACCGACGCCCCCTCGATCTCAGCAGACTCATAGAGACTCGCCGGAATGCCCTGCAGCGCCGCGAGGTAGAGAAGCATCGTGCTCCCCGCCGTTGTCCAGGTCCAGAGAATCACGAGCGAAAGCATTGAGGTATCGGCTGAGTAAATCCACTGCAACGGATCACCACCGAAGAACGTCACCAGAACGTTCATGATCCCAGACCCGGGATCGTAGAAGTACTTCCACAGCAGTATCGAGATCATCGGAGGGAGAATAACGGGAAGGTAAAACGCGAGGCGAAAGTACCCCTTGCCGCGTCTGACCTCATTCACGGAAATGGCAAGGAGAACCGGCACGAGGTAACCGAGAAGAAGCGCGAGCGCCATAAACCGAAACGTGTTGAGCCACGCCGTCTGCAAGAGCGGATCTCCGATAATGCTCTCAAAGTTTCCGAAGCCTATCCACTCAGGCCTGTAGTCGGGCTGCGTGTATCGAATGAGGTCGAGTTCCCGAAAGCTGAGCAAGAGACCGTTGATGATTGGCCACCAGGCAAACAGTGTGAAGAGCACCAGTGCCGGCAGCAGAAAGAGGTAGCCGCTCACGCTTCGACGTAGCAGAGCGACGGGCGATTTTCGGTCCACAGAGAAACTCCTAGTGATGACGTTTCGACTCATCGGCCTGCGTGGAGCGGCGCACGATGAGCTCGGTAGGCAAGACGATCTCCCGGTCGACAACCGTTTGCCCTTGAAGCAGTTGCAACAGTCGCTGCGCAGCCTGCTTGCCAATCTCATACTTCGGTTGCGCGACAGTTGTGAGCGAAACCGAAGGAAGTGACGCAACCGCGATGTCGTCAAAGCCGACAAGCGCCACATCTTCTGGAACACGCATGCCGCGACGTTGGAGGAAGCTCATCACGCCAATCGCGACGAAGTCGTTGACGCAAAAGAGTGCACTCGGAGCCGCGGAACTGTTCATGAGCATTTCTACCGGCGCGAGTTCCTCATCAGTGTAGGCGGGAACCGAGCCGGTAGAACCGGGGCTGCCACTGCCGCGGAGCGAAACGGCGGCCAGCGGGAAGAGGTTTGCCTCCTGCATTGCGTGCTCGTACCCGTCGATGCGGTCCGTGATACTGCTGGGCCGATCCGGTGTGGTCACGCAGGCGATTCGATCGTGGCCGAGCTCGAGCAGGTGCTCCACCGCAGCTCGCGCACCACCGAAGTTGTCTACCAAGACCCGGTCCGTCGCCAATCCAGGAACTCGCCGGTCAATGAGCACGGTCGGAAAGTCTGCCGGTATAACCTCGGAGAGGCGTCGTTGCTCATCTGCTTCGGCCACGGGGAAGAGAATCATCCCCTCGGCGCTTCCAGCGAGAAGGCGAGAGATCTGCTCAACCTCGGTCTGGAGATCGCTATCCGAGTGCCCAAGGATCATGCTGTAATCCGACTCGTGAAACACGCGTTCAGCACCCCGGAGAATCTCGTTTACGAGCGTGTCTCGTAGATACGGAACGACGAAGCCAATCACCTCGGTAGCGCGCTCCGTTCGAGCATTGCGTACGTAGGTGCCTTTGCCTTGGGTTCGCTCGAGTAGTCCATCGCGAACCAACTGATCGAGCGCCTGCCGCACCGTGCCGCGGCTCACAGCGAACTCATTGGCAATCTCCAGTTCGGGAAGCAACCGATCTTGCGGTTTTAGCTCCCCGCCTTCGATGCGTCTGCGAAACACTTCGGCTAGTTGGACGTACAGGGGCTTACTATTTTCGGGTATCAATGCGCTCATTATTTGTTTCCTATTGTTTGAACATTAATGAACATATACCAGAATCTTCGACGTCAGGCAACCGAGTAACACCTCTTTTGCGATCGCTCGTGCGTTCAGGAAAAAAGAAGGAGCGAGTTGCCCCGCTCCTTCCCCAGTTTCGTGCAGCGGGCGATTACTCGTCGAGCGGGACAAAGGTCATCTCACCATCTTCGAGAATCATCAAGCCCTTCTCAAACGGCTGGGCGCGATAGCCAAACCGCATGTACTCGTTCGCGAGTGGCGCACCGTAGCCGTCGGGCCCGTTGCCTCCGTGTTCATCGTCACGCCCCGTGGAGAACTGAATCAGAAACTCGTCTTTGATCACGTAGGCACGACGATGGCCGGGGTTCATTGCCATGATTGCGAGTCCCTGCATTTCCCAGTTAACCATAGCAACCTCCTTGTTTGTTTTGTTTATATTTGTCTATACAATGTTGTAGATCACAAAACGCGTTCTGTCAAGAACAATGAGAGGGGCATCGGCCTACCTGGCGACTCCTGCCCCCCCTGTCCTTTCACAGCCCGGCGTTAACTACAGGCGGTTGAGTACCTGCTCCTGAAACTGCCGTTCAACTTGGCGTAGAACTTTCTCTATGTCTGCAAAAGGATCGGTGAGAACAGCTTGCATTACAACGTCTAGGTCGCGGTAAAGCTTCTGCGTCTCTACCGGAGGCTCGGGACGAAGCTCAATTGCGGTTGCCGAGTTGAACGGCTCGTAGTTCTGCACCGGCGCATTCGCGTATCGCTCGAGAATCGCCTCTCGCTCTTCCTGTTTGTTGCCCGTGAAGACCGGAAGCTGTGGCCATCCGACAAGCTGACCGCGCTCGGCCTGTGCGGCAATGTCATTCTCGAAGTTCTCAAAAGTCTGGAAGATGCTCCACTGCACCGCCGCCTCGAGCACTTCCGGTCGTGCGTTGGGATTGAACATCCACGCACTGCCACCGGCAAGCGTGGCATTCCCGCCACCCTGGGGTAGGGGCCCCATGCCAAAGGTGCTCATGTCGCCGCCGAACTGAGCGTTGATCCTGCGAAGCTCGTCGCCGGCCATGATGCCCATTCCGAGATTGCCCGCAGCCATGAGCGAAACGAGATCGGCGGCATCAAGCAACTGCTGCTGCGTCAGCGAATCATCTTCCCAGCGCATCTGCTGAAGCGAGTCAAGCGCATTGAGCGCCTCCTCAGTGACAAAATCAGCCTGCCACCCTCCATCACCTTCGCGTAGGAATGAGCCGCCGTAGCTGTAGACCATAGCCACGAAGTGCCACCCACCCTGCCCGCTGGTACTCAATGCGCCAAAGCCGGCGACCTCGGGCCCGAGCTGCGATATCTCATAGGCGTATTGCTGAAGCTCGTCCCACGTCTGCGGCGGCGAGTTGGGATCGAGCCCTGCCTGCTCGAACAGATCTCGGTTATAGATGAGTCCGAGAGAGTATCCACCGACCGGAAGCCCATAGATGTCTCCCGTATCGTCCTGAACAATCTGAAGAAGTGCTCGATTGTAGTCGTCAAAGTCCTCCCACTCGGTGATCCATGGAGTGACATCGGCCACGTAGCTACGATCGATCAGGAACCGAGGCTGCGTAAAATCAACGAGAAATGCGTCTTCCATCGTTCCGGCTGCAATCTTCGCGGTAAACTGCTGGCGGTCAAAACGCGTATCGCGTGCCTCAATTACGACATCGGGGCGGATCTCCTTGAACTGCTCGATAAGCAACTGGTGTCTCGCCACTTCCGCCTGGTCGTTTTCATTCGGACCATTCGTAGTCGTGACGACGATGGTTTCACCGGCGCCGGACTCGCCCTGCCCGGCGGCAAACAGCACCGCCGGGATCAAAAAGAAAACCAGAAGGATCGTTGTGTTCGTTCGTAGTCTCATTGTTACTCCTAATCTCGTACAAGTGAGGCAGCCACTATGTAGAGGGTCGGTCGCTCCGGCAGTCGAATAGCTGCCACCTGCTTCGAGCCGTCGAGCTCGTAGTCTACAAAGAAGATCTGCGGATTACAGTCACGCAGGACGCCCTCGGTCATGTGCCGATACTGCGCACGTACGATAGGAAGCTCTTCGTTCTTTGGCTGCACACACCAGTCGGTTACGTTGAACTCGATAACTTGGGTGGAACCGTCGCTGTAGACTACCGTAATCGACTCACTCTTGTCGCTGTTGACCGTAGTCGTGAGGATCGCGAGGCGATCGTAGCGGCCCGCTGTTACCGGAATCTCCTGGCCGCGGGTCTCCACGAGATGCGCGCTGTTGGCCACGTCAGGGAAGTCGAAGTCAACCCCTAGGTAGTTGCGCCTGCCGGGGGTCGGCAAGAGCTCGCCCGGCAATGCGAACCGTCCGCCAAAGCCGTCGAGATCGTAATCGTCAAAGTCATCCTGGAAGCTCACCCCGTCCACGTTGTAGAACTCGCTCAAGTCGACCGTGGTGCTTTCGACGTTATCGTCGAACTCGGTGACAACGATTGTAAACTCCTCGGTGAACGAGATGCCGTCGTAGAGAAAGCTAACCCGGCCGGTGTACTCTCCAGCACTTGCACCGGCGCCTACGCGCACGGGAAACTCGAGAGACTCACTTTGGCCTACGCCAAGCGTGACCGACCGCGCGTCACCCGACTCGAAATCGGCCGGAAGAAGAAGGCTCGCCTGGCCCTGCACTCGCTCGGAGAATGTGTTCGTCAGGCGAGCGTACACGGTGCCTTCGTATCCTCCGGTTGCATACAGACGGTCCGGTTGGAGAACAGTCTGCACCGGCGCCTCTATGTTGAGATTCACCGCCAACGAGTTCATACGAACACTGCGACTTCTCGGCGGTCGAGCATTGACGAACACGTATGCGCCGCTTCCACCGACGGGGGTCGGCGACTTGGGAACCATCTCAAACGTCACGTCGTGCGTCGCCCCAGGAGCCAAGTCGCGGAACCGATCATCGCCGTCTGCGACGGTGATTTCCCAGTCTTGCGGTACCCCGAGAATCTGCATGCTGCCGCGAAGCTCGCCAAGCGACGTGTTGATCATGCGGACACGTGCTCGCAGCGGCTGGCCGACAAGACCGGAGCTTCGGTCCATCTCGATATCGGTCCAGACAAGCTCGGGAGGGTTCTCCGCACGGACCGTGACGGCAACCGCGCTTCCCGGCTCGAGCTCTGCGCTGTCCCGGCGCTGCGCGGCACCCTCGTTGAGTTCAGCCGCTACAACCTCACTTCCCGCAGGAGCCACCTTCGAGATCATTGCGAGCCCATCGCGAAGACCCTGCGGAACGAGCGTTTCGATCGTAACTCTAACGCCTTGCCTCTCTGAAGAGGGCAGGTACACGATGGAAGTGACGGCTTCTTGCGAGACCGAGCCAATTGTGAGCAAGGCGTCACGTGTCGACGACCTGCCACCGGATATTGAGAGCTCGACCTCGTTTCCTTCGAGGTCGCGAAACAGCCAGTAGGGATAGTAGTTATAGTCGATGACACTGCCGTCGTTCCGCACGAGCCCGAAGAAACGCTGTCCCTCCTGATAGGCACGTGCTTGAAAGTGATGAAATCCATCGACAAGATCACGCACGTCCTGGAGCGCAATTTGGCGACGGATCAGGTAGTCCATCTTCTGCGCACCCTGGACTGCGAAGTTGTCACTCTCGGTGATCATAATTGGGATCCGTCGACCGGTGGTCTGCCGGATAAACTCATCTACCTGGCGGACGCGCGCGATCAGCCGATCTACGTCTTCGTTGTAGCTGTGGTATACGTAATAGTCGAGATGTTCGCCGACGGCTCGGACAAAGTTGAGTGCCCACGGCGAGGTGTAATTGAGCGCCGAGGGTCCGCCGATCTTCACCTCGGGATGCTCGCGGTTGATCCGTTCGGCAACCTTGCGAAACAGGTCGTAGTACTCCTGCGCAGTTCCCTTCCAGTAAATCTCGGTGTCGGGCTCGTTCCAGATCTCGATATACTGCACGAGCAGTTCGTAGTCATCGCTGCCCGGCTCACCGTTTACCGCCTGTAGTGCCGCACTGACAAACTCAACCCATTCATCGGGATCCTCGGGCGGGAACGTCACGTTGCCGTCGGGACTCAGCCAGGGCAAGTTGTAGGCGAGAAGCATGACCGGCTCCATCCCATCTTCACGAATGCGCTCGACCAACTCTCTCCCGACGTAGCGACGTGACACAGAGGCAAAGAGCTCGTCGGGGAAGAACCCGGACCAGTTCTTCTGAGACGGACTTGCGTTGTCATTTGTAGGCTCGAAGCCTGGCGGATTCGTCGATATCCGCTGATAGGTCCCGTCCATGTTGAGCCAGAGCACGGCGCGTTCCGCGAGTGAACCGGCCTCGTCGATAACCGACTGATAGTTAACGAGACTAAATAGTGTTCGATCGATCTGCTCGCCCGTGCGGCTTGGATCGACCTGAACGGTCACCTGGCCGACAACTACCAAGGCAGTCGCCAGCAAGGCCATCGTTATTGTCGCTTTGCGTAATAGCCTTCTCATTGTTTCCCCTCTCTAGTTGGCCTTTGTCAGGCTCATTGCTACAATCCAGTAGTCAGTCTCCGCGGGAAGCACTACCGCCTCGAGCCGCTTATGCGGATTAACCGGCAACTCTTGAAACACAATTCGAGGCTCGGCATCCCGCAGAACACCCGTTTGATTGTGCCGATATGGGGCACGGCAGATCTCGGTCTCCCCGTGCTTCACGTCTACACACCAATCGGTTATGGTCACCTCGATCAACTCTCGGCTGCCGTCCTCGTAGGCCAACTCAAAGTCGATGCTCTTATCTCCGTTTGTAGCCGCGCTCAAAAACGCCAACGACTCATACTGTTCCAAAGGCACCGGAATCTCGTCGCGCTGAACGCGAACGCCATTCATTTTGCCGGTCCGAGTATCAGGAAAGAGGAAATCAACCCCCAAGTAGTTCACCAACTCGTCTGAAGGATAGAACTTGGCGGGATAGCTAAACGGACCGCCGAAGTTGTGAACGTCGCCAAAGTTCTCCTCACGCGTGAACAAATCGCTGTCCTGAAACGAAGTAAGGTCGATAGGAACGCTCTCGCGGTATGTAAAATCGCGAACAAAGACATCGACACTCTCGGTGAAACGGGTGCCCGCATACTCAAACGAGACACGAATCTGCTTGGCATCTTCGCTCACCGTCTCGCCCGCAGGCAGTTGAAAGCCAATCTCAAACGAGTCGCTCGTTCCAATGGGAAGTGTGTAATCGCTCGGCGAGGAAAGCAGAGACCAACCGTTCGGTAGGTCTACGTGGATGTCTCCCGCAACGGCTCGGCTGAACGTGTTCCGAGCCTCGACGTCGAGCACGTAGCGATTTCCGGGAGAAGCGTACGTCTGCAACGGAAGAACATCAAACGCCAACGGCGCGAGCGCTTGGAGCCGCACGGGAAAACCACCGTCTCGAATTGTGCGCGTCTTCGGCTTACGGTAGGAGACAAACGTGTAGACGGCCGCTCCGTTCAGTTCGGTCGGCGTCGTGGTCTTGAGAATGCCTGCGGTCTCGAACGTCTCTCCCGGCATGAGATCACGGAAGCTATCGTCTCCATAGAGCTCGACCTCCCAGTCACTCGGCTGGCCGACGGGTAGCAGCCGGCCTCGCAACGGTTCGGAGCCGATGTTTCGCACACTCATTGTGAACTCGATATCCGTACCAACGATTACTTCGCGCTCATCGATCGAAATGGTCGCGACCAGATCTTCCTGGACCGACAGTGGCTTCGCCGTTACCAAAAGTACGTTGCCGCCGGCGATTCGCGAGTCAAAGCGCGCCGGTTCGCCGGCGTCGGCCACGCGGTTCTCGAGAAGCTCTGCACCCGTTGGGCCGATCTCGTAGATCGATACGACACGTTGCTGATCGCCGGGAAGCGGAATGTCGCCCCGAAGCCGCCGCGTTCGGCGTGCTGAATTGTAGCCAAGGAAGGAGATCGCTCCCTCGTCACTCCGCGCCGCAACCCCATCGACCATCTCCGGCAGGCCGGACACCGAGAGCTGTGCATCGCGGAAGTCACGGAATGCCCAGTACGGCCAGTAGTTCTCACCGACTATCACTGCATCTACATCGATGAGACCAAACACGTGGGCGCCCTCTTCGTAGTACGGCAACGTGAAATGATGAAACGCGATGAGCTCATGGTCGAGGTCGAGAAGTGCAAGCTGTCGTTCCACGAGGTAGCGGAACTTCTCGGCGGGTGGCAGGCGATGATCAGACTCGGAGATAAGGATTCGAGGTCCGGTCTTGCCCGTTTCGCGACGAAAGAGCTCTGCATACGTCTCGATGTCACGAACGATCTCTTCAACAGACTGCCCGTAGGTGTGATAGCTCAGGAAATCGGCCCGCTCGCCACAGTGTTCGATAAAGTCACGGAGCCAGCGGTCGATCCCGCCCGACGGGGAAAGCACCGGGCCCCCGACTTGAATGCCTGGAAACTCAGTGTGCAGTGCGTCGGCAACCGCATTGAACAGCTCAAAGTACTCGGCCTGCGTCCCAGTCCAGAACTGCTCGATGTTCGGTTCGTTCCATACTTCTACGTACGCTATGTCCGGCGCGTCGTCTATCGCGTTTAGGTAACGAATCTGTTCGACAGCAAACTCAACCCATTCGTCGTTGTTGCTCGGGGCCCCGGTGAAGCGTCCGTCCTTTGCAAGCCATGGGGCATTGTAGGCGAGCAATGCCATCGGCTCGATTTCCAGTTCCCCGAGATTCTGCATAAACCGCCGCGTATCGGGCGCATATACGATCGCCCGCTCGGGGAAAAACCGGGCCGGATCGAGTCGGGTTGGGTTGTTGTTGTCGTTCTCCGGCTCCGCCTCGTTGATTCGCATCTCGATTCTCGCCTGCGTCCCGCCGGGACCAAGCGCCTCGAACTGCGTGATCGCCTTGCCGTCGCCTCGACCGTAGAGGAACTGATAGTTCACAAGACTAAAGAGCCGTCGGTCGATGGTGCCGATCTCCCGCTGGGTATCGACGGAGATCTGGGCAAAAGCGGAACAGGCGAGACTGGCGCCAAAAATGGCAAACAGAATCTTCTTTGTGGTTTGGAGTCTCATAGTGCCTCAGATTAAATGTCTATACAACATTAAACCTGTAGTAACATATCTGTCAAGGCTCGATGCCTCAGTTCCATCCGAGTCAC
>JBMCTC010000063.1:0-13390 GCA_048624115.1 Spirochaetota bacterium | reverse complement strand
AATAGAGTTTCCGCGTGGCACCTTGTTGACCCGAAGCGTAACCGCCTGCTCTCCATTGAAGCGGGCGAGAATGCCGCCGCTTTCGAACTCGAGGCGCGGTTCGGCAACATCGCCCAGACGTATTACACCGTCTCCCGTCCGACGAACGACAATGTTCTCGAACTGTTCTACCTGATCGAGACTGCCGACGGTGCGAAGCAGGTACTCGCGGCCAACCGTCTCGACCGTGCCACCCGGAATCGTGATGTTTCGCGCCTGCACCGCACGAACGATTTCGTCAATGCCGACACCGACCGCCTCCATACGTTCCTGGCTTACCGCGACGGTGATCTGTCGGTCGCGCGTTCCTATGAGGTCTACGCCCGAGACATCGGCACGCTGACCAATCCGGTCGGCAAGGTCTCGCGCCGTCTCGTCAAGCACCGAGAAGTCGACCGGGCCGTTGAGCACCACCTCGATGACCGGGAGAAAGTCGTTGGAAGAAAAGTCGTCGATCGTTGCCTGCAGCGTTCCCGAGGGCAGACTGACGTTCGTGTAGCGCGTCTGCACCTCTTGCAGCGCCCGCGCAAACTCCTCGTTACTCAAACCGTCATCGAACTCGAGGGTAACCGTCGAGAGCCCCTCACTCGTGTTGGATCGAATCGACTCGAGTCCGTCGATACCCTGCATCTCGTTCTCGATCGGGACCGTCACACTCTGCTCGACATCTTCGGCGGAGACCCCTGGGTAGGGCACGATAACGTTGATAAAAAAGAGCGGTACTTCTGAGAACTGTTCCCGCGGCAGCCTCGCGACGCTAAATGCGCCGAGCGCGAGAATCGCGATCATGAGGATGTTCACGAGTACCGGGTTTTTGACTGAAAACCGAGGAAGACTCACCGGGCGCCTCCCAAAAGCGCTGCCCGCTCGGTCACATCGATCTCATCACCATCGGAGAGGGTGCGAAGTCCGGTGACCACCACAATCTCACCAGGCTCGATCCCGCTGCGAATTGCGAGGCGATCACCGAGCCGCTCGCCGGGCTCCACGGGACGCAGGCTCGCCGTTCCGTCCTGCGCAACAAAGAGCGACGGCTGTCCGTTACGATTGACGAGCGCGTTTGCGGGAACGACGATCTGGGGCAGAACATTTACCGGGGGAATCCGCACACGAGCAGAGAGACCGGCGCGCGCCTGCGACCCGGCATTGTTTGTCCAGCGAATAATCACCGGGAAGCTACCGGTCTGGGGATCGCTTCCCGCGGCTATAGCGACTACCTCGGCCTCTACGGCGTCTTTGCTCGCCGCGGGGAACTCAATAAAGGCCGGCGCACCAACTTCGATGAGCTGGACCTCACGCTCACCAACCGACAGTTCCACCTCGAGTTCGGCGAGGTCGATGATTCGAGCCACCTGGAGTCCGGCGGTCAAGAAGTTTCCGACTTCGACGGATGCGTGTTTGCTCGCCACCACACCTTCGAAAGGAGCTACAAGCGTTCGATCGGCGAGTGCCTTTTGCGCTTGAGCGAGTCGAGCCTCTGCGCCGGCGAGGGCACTTCGCGCTCGACTCAGATCTGCTTGCGATGCGCTTCCCGAGTTCACCAGGCGCTCGGTCGCGGAGACGTCAGTCCGAGCCGAGGCTACCGCCTCCTGCGCTTCCTGGACGCTCAAACGCTGAATCGAGGTATCAAGTCCGACTAAGAGCCGGCCGCGCGTGACGGACTGCCCGAGTTCAAACCCGACCTGCTCGATCACGCCCTGCGTCTCGGAAACGAGGTTGACCTCACGTGAACCGCGAATAACGCCCGAGGCGACGATGTCGCCCACGATGGTTGTCTCTTGCGCGGCTACACCTTCGACCGCGAGGGGCCCGAGCTGTTGAACCTGATCCATTACCATATCCGCGGTTGCCTCGCTTGCCGCGTCGGCATCCTGCCCACTGCAGGAAGCGAGGAAGATCGCTGCCACTCCAAAAAAAGCAATTCCCAGAAGCCGTGTGTGTTTCATAGCGAGAGTACGTTACTGCTCCCTGAGTCGAGAGACAAGGAAATTCTAACTAACGTTAGTTAAAAGAAGAAATAATCGCCACGGATTTGCGTTGGGGACTGGAATGAGGCTTTCATACAGCTATAATGTAGATAATGGCCACAATTGATCGCTCAGCAGCTCTCTCTAAGCAAAAAGTGCCGGCGGGAACGGTTCTCGCACGCGAAGGAGGCGAGAACTCCTCGCTCCTATTCTTGCACAGTGGGCTCGCAAGCCTCGAGGCCAATGGAACCCGGATCGGTCTGGCAAAGGGAGAGTCGCTGTGCAGCGCGCCCCCACTCGGAGATGCAGGCAATGCTCGCTACACGGTGCAGACCCGGACCGAGTGCATTATCTCGAATGTACCGCTCGGCTCGATCTCACTGCCACAGCTTCTTGCGGGAAAACCCGCGCTTGCCGTCCAAACCCTCCGCTCGCTCATCGGGAGCGTTGAGTCGGCGGGGTTCCTGCTCCGTAACTACAAGTACCTCTGGCACAAGGTAGCCTCGATCGCCGACGCGATTGCCCTTGCCAATGATTTTGGCCCTGAGATATTCGAACCATCGGCAACGCCCCGTACCGGCTCCTCGCTGGCAAACTACTCGGCATACCTGCGCTCGCGAGAGACACCGGCCGCCTGGGATCCCGGGCTCTTTGCCGGAGCGGTTCAGAACAAGCTCGAGCTCTATGCGGAGAACGACGCGGTAACAATCGACTCACTCGTAGACCTCGGGCAGTTTCGCTTTCTCAAGGCGATGCTCGGAAAGCCGGCTCAAACTCTCGGGCCCCTCTTTGCACGAGAGAACGCCGTCGTGGGCTACCCGTACGGCACGCTCACCGGGTGGCTTGCCGCCCTTACCCGCGAGAACGAGCGGCTTGCGCGAGAGACAAGCACCCTCCTCGATCAGCTCTTTACGGAGGATGGTTGGGTACAGAGTGTAACGCAAGCAATTGGTGCGAGCTCTGAGGGGCGACCCTTTGGGTCGCAGCTGGCTGCGTACTGTGGAAGATTCTACAAAGATGCGGTGAACCTGCTCGGAAGAGACCTCAAGACGGAGTTTCCGATCTACCAGAAACTACGGGCGTTCGCGAAGAAGGCGCAAGCGGTGCAGGCCGCACATTCGGTAGAGGAGCAGGCGAGCGGAAACCTGTCTGTGATCTCGGAAACTGCCGACGAGCCGCCCGCCGCACCCGTCGGCCCGGGATTGGCGAAGTACCAAGGCCTCATGAAACAAATCCTCGAGTTCGCCGGTTGGCCGGAAGAGGAGCGCGACGCGTTTACCGCGCTCATGACAAAGTGGAAACAGCATCCGGAAAAGCTCGACGACTCAAAAGAGTATGTGCACTTGCGCACTCAAATCGCGAGCAAGTTCTGGCAGCTCTACGAGGAGTGCTATCTCAAGATTGTCAGCACCGACCTCAAGTCGTTTGTTCCGGGGATCATGCTGCACTTTGGCCTACTGGATGAAACGCTTGTCTCGCAAGAGGAGCTTGTCGCACTCGATCAAGCGTACTCCGAAAACCTCTTTGTCTCCGACCCTATTCCCACGATGACGCTACCCTACTTTCTCGAGAAGGTGTTTCAGGACGAAGTGCGCCCGAGTATGTCGGAGATGGGCGAGGACTTTGCCAAGGTCATCAAGAACCAAGAGAAAATGTCGAAGAAGGAGCGAGACGGCGTCTACATCTATAAGGATACACCGGAGGATCGCGTCCGCTACGAGATTCGGCAAATAGCGGCTTATACCGCACCGCTCCTCTACGGTTCTCGCCGCCGCTATGCGGCACCTTTGTGTAGCGCTTCGATGGTCGGCAAGGCAGAGCGACTCATTCTCCGACCTGAAGAGCTCGCGGCGCAAATTGACGAGTTTCGCACCCGTGACTTTGGCGTGTTCACCCGCGATCTCGGACTGCATCACAAGTTCGGGACCGACATCATCCAAAAAGAGGTCCTGCCCAACTTCGTTATCTACCCGAACGCCGGTAGTAGGATGATGATGTGGCAAGAGCTCGATGGGACGAGTCGCCACAGCCCGGGGCGAATGTTCGTCCCGCTTTTCTTCAACGAACGAAAAGAAGAGGCGCTGCTGACGATGCTTGCCCAGTATCGATGGGAGCTGCAAAAGACGGTCGCCGGCGCGAACTGGATGGACCCTGTGGAGGGCGGTCTCGTCGGCTCCTACTACGACTACATCAACTTCTATCAAAAGAATCACAGGCTCTCGGCGGAGGCAAAAGAGCGCATCAAGACGATGGTCAAGCGCACGCGATCCGATCGCGACCGTTTTGCAAGCGACTACATCGATTGGGTATTGCACGAGTACGATGGAAAGATCCGACTGAACCCCGTTGCCCGCGAAATCTTCTATCGCTTCTGTCCATTCCCCGAACAGATGCGTTCGGAGATGGAGAAAAAGCCGCTCTACGCCGATCTCGAGCACAAGTACCAAAACCGGCAACGCAAGGCACTGCTCAAGATCGAGACTCGCGTCAAGCGCTTCGAGAAGGAGGGCGAGCCGCTGCCCGAAGACCTCGCCCATCACCTTGAGTTTCTGAAAGCTTAGGACGATACTGTGCAGAGTTTATGTACGACCGCACCAACGCACTACTCGAGTCGCTGCTGGGCAAACTCTACGAGCGGGAACTCCCGATCCGACTCGGCCTGCTCACCGCCCTCGCCGGCGAGAGCCTCTTTTTGCTCGGCAAGCCCGGCACCGGCAAGAGCCTCATCGCCCGGCGCCTGCACCAAGCATTCGCCGAGGCAAAGACGTTCTCCTACCTCATGGGTCGATTCAGTACGCCCGATGAGGTGTTTGGCCCGATCTCGATCCAGAGGCTCCGCGACGAAGATCGCTATGAGCGGCGCACCGAGAACTACCTCCCCGATGCCGACGTCGTATTTCTCGACGAGATTTGGAAGGCAAGCCCGCCAATTCAAAACGCGCTCCTGACCGCGCTCAACGAACGCATCTACCGAAACGGCACGGCAGAGATCGAACTTCCGCTCAAGGTGTTTGTGGGGGCCTCGAACGAGCTTCCCGAAGATCAGGAAGAGACCGCAGCGTTCTGGGATCGCTTTCTCGTCCGTCTGGTGGTAGAGCCCATCGAAACCGTCGAGAACCTACACCGGCTCCTCACCGATGAGGGCGATCCCTACCACCACCTCGTCGCGAATGACATAAAGGTTTCCTCGGAAGAGTACGCCGCGATCCAAGAGAAACAACGACACGTACAGCTTTCGCCAAACGTTCTCGATCTCTTGACCGCGATCCGAGCAGAGCTTGCCGCAGGCACCGAGGAAAGCGAGCCAATCTACGTCTCAGACCGACGGTGGAAGAAGATCGCGAAGTTGCTCCGTGTGAGCGCGCTGCTGCACGGCAGAACCTCAGCTGAGCCACTCGACTGCTCGATCATCCGCCACTGCGCCTGGACTACGCTTGCCGAGCGTGAGCGTGTGAACGAAGTGGTGGACTCTCAGCTTGCCTCTCGGGCAGGAAGTCGCGAGCTCTCCGAGCTCACCGCGGCACGACTCGAAGAGCTTCGCACCGCGTACGAGCAGATGCGCGTCGAGGAGCGCGAGATCGAAGCGGCGCGTCCGACCTATCATCGCGACGAGTACTATCGCCTGCTCCCGGAGGGCGTAGAGGCTACCGACGAGGAGCTCATCCTCGTTTGGCACGGGGACATCGATGAGCTCTCGCTCGGCCGGAGCGAGACCATCGACATCTTCTTCTACGACGCCCAAGGACAGCTCACGGGCTCCGAGCAGGTCGATGCGAAGCGCTCAGGCGAGTGGACGCTGCGCTGCGAGGAGCAAGTCTACACGATCGAGACCGCGATCGAACGCACCACCCGTCGCGAAGAGCGAAAACCAAAACCCGCCGAACTCGCCTCGACTGCAAGCGAAGTCTCGGCGCTCTTGGCTGAAGTAGACGGCCACGTCGAGGAGCTGCTCGAAGCGCAGCGGCAGCTCGAGGACGCCGGGCATCAGCACCTCTTTGTCTCGGCTGCAGATACGAGCGTGGTGCTCAACGCGGTGACGGAGACGCTCGACCGGCTGAGCGAGCTTCGCGTGCTCGTGCAGGATCTCTTGGCGCAGGTAAGCGCACGCTAATGCACATTTGCCGCTACTATCACGACGAGACGCTACCGGCCGAGCTTCGAACGACGCTCGAAGACGGACTCTACCGGCGGCTCTACGCGCCGAGGCGGGAAGAGCCCGCCTCCGGTGATCCTCCAAACGAAGAAGAGCCGATCGAGCGGACCCTGAGCCGATTACTCGGGGTGGTCGATTTTACCGAGTACACGGCCGGTAATAGCAGACTTGCCGAGCGGCTGGCCCATGAGGCCGTCCACTGGGTCGGCCACCGGTGGGAGGAGATCTCTGCGCAGCCGGAACTCGAGACCGAACGAGCGGTGCTCGACAGCGTCGCGGCAGATCCCGACCCGAGCTACGAGCAGATCACACGGGCCGCGGGCGAGCTGCGACGCGTCCGGCCCGAACTCGCCCCGACCGCCGAGGCGGTGACGGCGGCCACGGACTCGCAAGCCGCGTTTTCGGCAGACCGGGCCGCGCCGCCCGAGTCGGTGCGCACGAGACGCGAACGGTTGGACCGGCGTGCTCGGATGGCGCTTCTGCGCAGGCGGTGGCAGGGCAGCATCGAGCGGGATCGCCAACGCCACGAAGAGCGCGAACTCGGCAAGGCGATCGGAGCCTTTGTGCGCGAGATGCAGCAGGTCGTGCCACGCCTGGCAGAGGAGCAGCAACTCGTGCGCGACGCACTGGGAAACGAGGATGCGCTCTGGGACCTCGGTCGCCACGAATGGGAAGAACTGCCGCTGTCCGGCCTTACCGAGGCGACCGAGATGTTAGCCGAGCACCCGGAACTCGAGCGTCTTGCCGAGATGATCGGCAGGAGCGAGAGCGTGACCGAGAAGCGCACCGTGCGACGAATCGAGCGACGGCTGAGAACTCGCCACGTTGGTATCGGAAAGAGCGAGATCACGGGTGTCCAAACCGGCGACGACCTCTCGAGTCTGCTGCCCTCGGAGATTGCGTTGCTCGCCGACGCGGGGGGTGAGGATCTATTCTTCTCGAAGCTCGCGAAAAAGGAGCTTCTCGTGCTCGCCTACGAGCGCGAGCGACTCGTTACCGACACGCGCGAGAGGATGGTGTCGGCTCTCGAGGATGTGGTGGTGAACCGTGGACCGGTGATCGTTTGCGTCGACACCTCCGGTTCGATGCTCGGGCTGCCGGAGAAGGTGGCCAAGGCAACGACGCTCGCCCTTGCCCGACGCCTCGAGCGCGACCGGCGCCGGATCGAGGTCATCGCCTTTGCAACCGATGTGCGAAGCTTCACGCTCGACTTTACCGAACGGGGACTGCCCGAGCTCTCGCGCTTTCTCGCTGGTGGGTTTCACGGTGGAACCGACCTGACCAAGGCGCTTTCGACCTCGCTTACTCTGCTCGAAGAGGAGGCCTGGAAGCACGCCGACGTCCTCGTGATCTCCGACTTCAAGGTGCCGAAGATCGCAGACCGTCACTCGATGCGAATCAAGCGCCAACACCGCCGCGGCACGAAGTTTCACAGTCTGACCATCGCGAGAAGCGAGATCATCGACCCGCTCAACATGTTTGACTCGACCTGGCTCTTCAACACGAGCTCCGGTCGCGTGAGTTCCGAGGCATTCACAAGACTCCCGCAGACTTGATCGGGCACCTCACGCGCGCGATACTATGAGCATGACAAAGCGCTTTGGCCCGATCGTGGACGAGATCCTGAGTTCGTATCAGGAGCTGGGCGGAATCAACCACATTCAGGGGCCTCGATTGCCCTCGCGGGCGCATATGCTTCGCATCGTCGAGGACCTCGAGACGATCATCTTCCCCGGATACCACGAAGAGGAACCGACGAGCATCGACAATCTCAAGTACGCCATTGGCGAACGAGTCAGCCGGGTGGCTCGCTACATGACCGACGAGATTCAGAAATGCTTCTGCTTCCAGCTCGGTCTCGAGAGCGAAGATGCATGCGCAAAGGTCAAGAAGGATAGCGCGATTGAGGACTGCCGCGAGCGAGCCGAACGCGTGACCGGAGAGCTACTCGAGGCGATTCCAGCGCTGCGGGCTCGGCTTCGTATGGATGTCGAGGCTGCATTCGATGGCGACCCAGCCGCTCAGAGCAAGGAGGAGGTCATCCTCGCCTACCCGGGAATCGAAGCAGTCTTGATCCATCGGATCGCACACGAGCTTTTCGAACGCGGGGTACCGCTGTTGCCACGAATGATGAGCGAGTACGTCCACGGAAAGACCGGTATTGACATTCATCCCGGCGCGACGATCGGCGATTACTTCTTCATCGATCACGCGACGGGCGTAGTTATCGGTGAAACGACGATTATTGGCAAGCACGTGAAGATCTATCAGGGCGTGACGATTGGCGCAATGAGCGTCAAGAAGGAAGAGGCGAACGTCAAGCGACATCCGACAATTGAGGACAACGTGACAATTTACGCCGGTGCGACGATCCTCGGGGGAGAGACCGTTATAGGCCAAGGGTCGATTATCGGCGGAAACGTATGGATCACCCAAAGCGTTGCGCCGGACAGCCGCATCTTTTATAAGCCTGATGACTTTGTTGTCACTAGACGAAAGGAGCCGCGAACCGTTACACAGGTGGGATGAGCTCCACACTGATTGTACGAGATCTACGCGTCGAGTTTGAGGCCGCCCCGGGCGCTCCGCGATCCGGGATCGCTTCCCGCGACGCTCGGCGGCTAATGAACGTCACCCACAGCGAACGTCAGCTGCGGCCGGGGAGAGCCACCGGCGTCGTGTAGTCGACAAAGATCAAGGCGTCGGTGTAGCTCTCGAGTTCGAGCACCCAATCAAGGTACTTCTCGGCCTCGGTGCGTAGCGAGAAGGGGCCAAATCGGAGCCTGTAGTAGACAGTGCCGCCGATCTGCTTTGTGAGAATTCGCGTGTTCATCTGCCGTTCCCCGAGGTCTCGTCGCGCCTGCTCGATTGTCGAGCGATTCGGGCTGCTGATCACCTGGACCCAATACGCCTGATCGGCCAACGCCGGACCCGGTCGAGTTGCCGTGCTACGTCGCGCAGCAGTTGTTGTCGCTGTTGCAGTGCTTCGAGGCTGGGCGCTGGTGCCGGCTGCGCTGGTTCCCGTTGCGCCGGGAGCGGCCCGCTCGGTTCGGGGCGTAGCTGCTACACTCTCGGCGCCCGTGGAGCCGGTGCCTCGTGCACTCGTTGCTCCGGCTTCCGAGCTGCGCTCAGGCGTGCGCTCGGTTTCTGTTCGGGCGGATGTGTGGGTGCGCGCAGGAGCCTCGATCACAACGACGCGGTCGCCTCTATCCCGCTCGGCATCGTCCTGTTCATCGTCGTCGGTGGCGTCGTACGTCACTGCGAACCCGTCCTCATCATCGCTCTCTTCATCCGACCCTTGCTCGTCGTCCGCGATTGCATCGCCTTCATCCTCAGGCTCAAGACCAGGTCGAGACCCGGTACCTCGCAGGAAGTCCGACGGATCCCAGGCGATGCCCGAGGCATCACCAGTCGCGGCGGTCGCAGCTTGATCGTCGCGCGGATAGTAGAGTAAGAGGCCAACCCCAACAGTTGCCGCTAGGATAATCGTGATCGAGAGTATGATGATGAGGACCTTCCGCTGCTCCATGCTCCATCCGTTTGGCTACGGCAGCAGACTCGTCAGTTGTTCTTCGAGCCGCCGGCGGTCGCCGTCGTTTTCTACCCTTTTAATTTCGGCATTAGCAGAGGAAAACTGAGTGGCAACGTCCCGTTGCGAGGCAACCCGTTTGACAAAGTCAAAAAACGACACACCGTCGCGCTCTCGGGCACGCCGGAAACGGGCGAAGAATGGTGCAGAAACAAAGAGAATAACGTCGCAGAGCGTATCGAGTCCCATGCGGCCGAGGATCGCGGCGTTGATCGCAACTCCGGCCGGAGGCGACTCGCTGCGCCCTAGCTCCTCCACGGTGTCACGAACCTTGCGGACCATCACCGGATGGAGGATCGCCTCGAGTTCACGCAGTCGATCCTTGCTCGAGAAGACAATACGGCCGAGCGCCTTCCGGTCGATGTCACGATTCTTCGTGGTTGAGTCAACTGCGGCGCGGCCGCCCGCGCGAACCTCCTCGCCGAACGTCGCAATGACCTCGTCCGCACATTCTTCGAGGGCCTCGTGACCCACCGCATCGACATCGATCTCGTGGTAGCCGTGGTCCACGAGCACGGAGGTCACGGTACTCTTGCCCGAACAGTATTTGCCGGTAATGCCGACTACGGTCAATGCATCTCTCCCCAGCTCGAGCCACTCTCGACGCTCACCTTGAGTGGCACCGAGAGGGTTATTGCCTCGCTCATCGTCTGCTTGAGGATCTCACTCACCTCTTCGACTTCCTCCGGCGGGGCTTCGAGAATGAGCTCGTCGTGAACCTGGAGCAACATGCGGGCAGCGAGGCCCCTCTTCGAGAGCTCTGCGTGCAGCGCAAGCATCGCCTTCTTTATAATGTCGGAGCCGCTTCCCTGGATCGGGGTGTTCACAGCGATCCGTTCGCTCGCCATTTTCACGGTACGGTTCTGATTCGAGATGTTGGCCAAGTAACGTTTTCGCCCCAGGATCGTCGTTACGTATCCACATTGCTCGGCCGCGATCACCGTCTCGTCGATAAATCCCTTGATACGGGAATACGTCTTGAAGTACGAGTCGATGAAGCTCGCCGCTTCTTTCTGAGGGACACCGAGTTCTCGAGAGAGCCGGAACGCGCTCATACCGTACATAACCCCGAAGTTGATGGTCTTCGCGATCAGCCGCTGCTGCGAGGTTACCTCGTTGGCCTCTACGCCAAAGAGCAACGAGCCGGTGTGGCGGTGCACGTCAATGCCCTCGGCAAACGCCCTCTTGAGCCCCGGGTCGTCGGAGAGGTGGGCAAGAATAACGAGTTCGAGCTGCGAGTAGTCGGCGCTCACGAAGCTCCACCCCTCTCGCGGTACAAAGGCGCTCCGGATGCGTCGGCCCTCCTCGTCTCGGATCGGAATGTTCTGCAGGTTCGGATCGGTAGAGCTCATGCGCCCTGTCGCCGTCCCGGTGAGGTTAAAGTGCGTGTGTATCCTGCCGGTCTCTGGGTTCACCATAGACGGGAGTGAATCGACGTAGGTCGATTTGAGCTTGGCGAGGGTCCGGTGGCGAAGCACGAGGCTGGGGACCGGATCCTCTGCGGCGAGCTCTTGGAGTACACTCGTATCGGTGGAGTAGCCCGTCTTGGTCTTCTTGACCGGGGTCAATTTTCGCTCTTCGAAGAGCACCTCTTGCAGCTGCTTGGTGCTCCCAATATTGAACTCGTGGCCCACGAGCGTGTAGATCTCCCGCTCGATCTGACCCAACTCTCGTTCAAGTTCCTTGCTGTACTCGGCAAGCGCCCGCACATCGACCCTGATGCCCTCGACCTCCATCTCGGCGAGAATCGGGAGCAACGGCATCTCGAGCTCGAAGAAGAGTTCCTCGAGCCCGCGCTCCTTGAGAAAGCCGGAGAAAAGCTCATGGAGTCGAAAGGTGATGTCCGCATCCTCGGCCGCGTAGTGCCCTGCCCGTTCGAGGTCGACACTGTCGAACGTCTTGATCTCCTCTCCCTTCTTTGGCTTTGGGATGATGTCGTCGTAATGTGTTGTTTTGTAGCCTAGATAATCGTTTGCAAGCGCGTCCATGCCGAGTCGGTTGGACTCGGTGTCCAAAAGCCAGGCAGCGATCATCGTGTCGAACCAGGGGTTCGCGATCCGCACACCCCAACGGAGCATCACCTTGTAGTCGTACTTGAGATTCTGCCCGACCACGCGGATCTCCGGATCCTCGAGCAGCGGCTTGATCTTTGCTCGCACCGCCTGAGCCGAGAGCACCGGCCCGGTGGGACCATGGAGAACAACGTAACAGCCGGCCCCCGCTGCAACGGAGAGACTCAGTCCAACCAGTTGCGCTTGCATCGCATCGAGCGAGGTGGTTTCGGTGTCAAAGGCAACGACGCGAGCATCGCGAACCCGCGACACCCACTGGTCGAGCTTCTGCTCGCTGGTAATTAGCTCGTACTCACCCGCGCGCCGATGCTCCTCGCTCGGCGTGTGCCCCGCGAGCGCCGGTCGCTCGATCGGCCCTGCCGTTGTGGCGCCTCGCGTTGGAGCGGAGTCCGCAACCGTCGCGGCTGCGGCGCTCGCATCTGTCTTTGCGGCCGCGCCTTTTGCGACCGCTGCCCTCGACTGCTCAACGTGCGCCTTTGCATCTGTGGCGCCGGAGGGATCGAGCGTCGTGTTTGGATTCTCGAGCCAGCTGTCGATCTGCCGTCGGGCGCAGAGATCGGCGCGAACCACGGCCGGATCGTCGGGCGCAAGTCCCGGATCGCGAGAGCCGATCATGTCTTGGACGAGCGTACTCATTCCCTCGGCTGCAAAATAGACGGCGGCCGCCTGCCGGTCGAGCTCGGGCAGCTTCAGATCATCGTACGAAACCGGCAGCGGGACTTCGGTGGCGAGTGTAATGAGCTCTCGACTCAAGAAGGCATTCTCTCGGCCCTCGGTGAGCTTCTTCTGCTGGCTCTTGCTCTTGAGCCCGTCGAGGTGATCGTAGATCTCGTCGAGATTGGGATACTCGGAGAGGAGCGCGGCAGCGGTCTTTGCGCCGATTCCTTTGACGCCTGGAACGTTGTCGGAGCTATCGCCTACGAGGCTGAGGTAGTCGAGAATCTGCTCGGGCTGCACGCCCCAGCTCTCCGCCACCGCCTCACGGTCCATTTCGGTGAAGCCGCCACCGGTCTCGGGCTTCAGGATCTTGACCGAACCGTCGACGAGTTGGAGCAGGTCCTTGTCGCCACTGACCACCCAGCACACCTTGCCCTCGGCCATCGCCTCAAGTGCAAGAGTCGCCATGACATCATCGGCCTCGTAACCGTCCACTCGTACCATCGGCACGCCGAGCTTCTCACAGATCTCCTCGATAACCGGAATCTCATTCTTGAGGTCGGCCGGCGTCTTCTCGCGATTCGCCTTGTACTCCTCGTACTTCTCATGCCGGAAGGTGGGCGTCCGCGAATCGAGAACCACCGCGAAATGCGACGGCTGCCGCTCGGCCAAGAGCAGCATGAGTGATCGGAAGAAGCCAAAGATCGCACTCGCGTTCTTGCCGTGCGGATTCATCAGTGGCCTGTTGATAAAGGCGAAGTAGCTACGGTAGACCAGGCTGTAGCCATCGAGCAAATAGAGTGACTCGTTCATTGCCTTTGAGTGTATCAAATCCGGGGGCACAGCGGCAGCAGGTGCAGAGTGTCACACACCTTGGGGAAGTGAAGCAAATCAACGATAAGCGGCGTATAGA
>JBMCTC010000062.1:0-13391 GCA_048624115.1 Spirochaetota bacterium | reverse complement strand
TTGGGCAAGAGGCGATTGATACGCTCCTCAAGCGGATGGAAGACGATCGAGGCAAGTTCGTCGTCATTGCGGCAGGGTACGACAAGGAGATGGATGACTTCCTCGGCAGCAACACCGGACTGCGTTCGCGCTTCTCAGATGTAATCCAATTCGAGGACTACACCCCGCCCGAACTTGCGGCAATCTTTCGCTACTTTGCTGTGCAGGACGGGTATGAGCTTGCGGCGGGAGCCGAAGAGGCAGTGCTCGAGCGTTGCACCCGGATGTACGCCGAGCGAGGAAGCGATTTCGCCAACGCGAGGGAGGTCCGGCAGCTCTTTACGGCTACCGTGGGTAACCAGTCGACCCGGCTGGTCGCGCTCAAAGCTGGCGGGGCAGACCCGGCACGTGTCGCCGCTGAGGCCGACCTGTTGCGATCGGAGGATCTCCCGCCAACTGGAGGAGCAAGATGACGTGTGCCAACTGTTCATCCACGATAGATGACGATTCGTTCTACTGCGATCAATGCGGCGAGGCCGTACTTGTGTGTTCGGAATGCGGAAGACCGGGCGCTGGGAAGCGCTGTATCTATGACGGCAAGCGTTTGATACCTGCGGCTGAGGTCGCGAGCGGACGTACGAACACCGTCGTGAGCGCGGAAGTCGGCGGCACCGGCGCCTCCGATGCACCGCCGCTACGGCTTGTCTCACTTCTAGACGGTGCGGAGCTCCTGGTGCAACCTGGTTCGGTGATTGGCCGAAAGACCGGGCCGCATGCCGAGTACTTCGGACGCTATGACACGATCTCCAGCACGCACGCTCGCATTGACCGAGCACCTGAGGGCTGGAGCGTGACTGATCTCGGTAGCACCAATGGAACGAGTGTCGATGGTAGGCGGATTGCCGCGAACGTATCAACGGCGTTGCGAGACCAGAGCGTCGTGACGTTTGCCGATGAGGAGTTCACCGTAAGAATCGACCCGCCGCCAACACCGGCGGTTCAAGAGGGAACGGTTCGGATCACTCGGTAGTTTCGAGCCATCGTTCGTCGTTGTTGTCGTAGCAGGCAAAGCCCGCGTTATGCGCGACTGCAAGTGCGTCGGCCTGCGCGGTGGCAACAGCTGCGGCGTTGGTCGGGTCGTCGTGAATCGCGAAGCACACGGTTCCTTCGAACATGCCGACTTCGATCGCGCACCCCGAAACCGACTTGAACAGTTCAATCTCAAAGTCGTTCCAACCCGGAGCTTCCTTGTAACCGCGTCGCACTAGTTCCCGCTCCGCCGTTTGAAAGTCGTCTCGAGACAACTGGTACTCGCGCCCACCCACACGCTCGAGACCGGGGTCGTCCTCGGGTGCGGTACCGCGGTACAGGTAGAATAGACGGCTCATCCGGCTCATTGCTCGGCAACCTCCAGTGCGTCCAGAAACGCGCCAAACGATGCGGCGAGCTCGATGTCTTCGTTGCTCTCGACGTCAATCCAGCTCACGACCGGGTTAGCTCCATGTCGGTAATCGAGGGTGATCCACCAGTGGCCTTCTCCTGAGAGCAGAAGCTGGTGTTCCGGAAGACCCCAGAGCTCACTCAATCGCGGCGACTCAAGCAGGTTGAACGGTGTTGTGATCGACGGATTCAGAACGATTCCCGCCAGCCACTCGAGTGGCACGTGGTCATCTGCCCAGCTCGTGGGTTGCGCGGTCGGGAAGACAAGGCCACGAGTGTACCCGCCGTTCTGAACGCGCAGTAAGTTCAGATACTCCTCCGGCAGTGTTCGACCGAGCTGCTGCCGCGCGGAGACGATGTCACCATCTGTTAGGTCCGGGTGTCCGTAGTGATTACTTCCCCACAAATTGTGCTGCGTCATTTGATTTGGTCGCTCGAACCTACAGGGTGCCCGCATCGTCGCGAGATTTATGTGGTCGATACATGTAACTCTCCTGAACGATCATACCTCGGACAGGTAGGAGCGTCGATACCTTCCCGGCCGGCTACGCCTCGCCGGTGAGCCACGCCGCGTGATCGCCCTCTGCTACGAGCTCGGGTTCGCCGTCGAACTCGAGCTTGATGATCGTCATTGCCTCGTGCGGGCAGTGGTAGGGTAATCCGCCGACGGCCATGCGATGATTGGACTTCTGAGAAACACGAAGCTCCTGGCCGGTCGCGAGCAGCACCGCTCGCCTCGGGAGCGTCCGAAAGAGCGGAACCACGATCTCAGGCGCGCTCCACCAGTTCACGTGCAGATAGAGCGTGTTGCCGCGCCGGGTGCATTGCCCCTGAGTGTACCAGGTCGAGTCGAGCGGAAACCGTTTTGATCCGTAAATCGCCTCACCGTGCACCGCAAGCCATTCGCCGATCTGTTTTAAGACGGCGGCGTCTTCAGGGACGATTGCCCCCCTCCCATCCGGGCCAGTATTCAAGAGGTAGTTTCCCTCACCGCACGCTGCCTTACTCAGATTCCTGAGTAACTGGCCAAGTGTCTTCCTGACCGGATTGTGCCTCGCATAGCCCCACGCCGATTCGTCTCCGATGGTCATGCACGCTTCCCACCCACGGCCGGCCGCGCTTGCCGTCACGTGCTGTTCGGGAGTATCGAGTTCGGCGTCGAGGCCGAGACGGTTGTTGACGAGGATGCCGGGTTGCAACTCGTAGATTCGGTCGAGTAGTTCCTGCGCGCGCCAGAAGCTCGGTTTATCGACCGTCTTCCGTCCTACATCGACCCAGTCCCCGTCGAACCAGAGAAGGTCGATCTGACCGTAGTTCGAGAGAAGCTCAGCGACCATGGCGTGCAGATTGTCTACCATCCGGCGGGCGGATTCCGGGTATTGTTCCGGCTCCCAGTAGCCGGGCTCACTCCAGTCTTTGTTCGATACGTAGAGCCCGACTCGAAGCCCATGTCGGCGAAGCGCTTCGACAAACTCGCGAACGAAATCTCTTTCGGCGCCGGTTTGAGCCGAGTTGTAGTCGGTCACCTTTGTGTCCCAGAGGCAGAACCCCTCGTGGTGGCGAGTCGTGAGCACAGCGTACCTCATGCCCGCATCGACGGCGAGTCGAGCGATCGCATCCGCGTCGAATGCCTTGCCCGTGAAGTCGTTGGCGAGCGTGCGGTACTCCTCGAACGGAATGCGCTCACGGAACATGACCCACTCGCCGCGTTCGAGCAGCGAGTAGAGCCCCCAGTGGACAAAGAGTCCAAAGCGAGCTTCGTGAAACCACTTGATGCGTTCCTCATACGGGTGTGCAGACATTGCTTGCTCCTTGTGTTCGTTACACCAACGGCGATGACGGATCGCTCGCGTCCTCGCTTGCCACCGGCTGCCAATCGGAGTTCGGCTTTGGAATGCGCGCGCAGACCCGCTCCTTCCACATCTCGAGGCGATCGAGCATTCGCTCGCGAAGTTCGGGTTTCCCATCCGCGAGGTTGTGGCTCTCTCCGATATCGTCTCGAAGATTGTAGAGCTCGAGGTGGTTGTCCTCGAAGAACTGGATGAGTTTCCAGTCGCCCATGCGGATCGAGCAGGCGGGGCGGTTCATGAGGTTCGAGTAGTGGGGGAAGTGCCAGAAGATCGCGTCGCGTTTTGGCGTTCCGCCTCCGGAGAGCAGTGGGGTAAGGCTTACCCCGTCGGTGTGCTGCGCGGGTTCGAGGTCTGCGCCGGCCAACTCCAGCAGCGTGGGGTAGAAGTCGGTGCTCGTTACGGGCGTATTGCACGTCGAGCCGGCTGCGGTCACACCGGGCGCTCGTATCACCGTCGCGACGCGCGTGCCTCCCTCATACATCCACCCCTTTCCGGCGGTCAGCGGTTCGTTCGAGGTAATGCCACCCTCGAGCCCGGTAGAGAGTCCTCCGTTGTCGCTGGTAAACACAACGACGGTGTTCTCCCACTCGCCCGATGCCTTGAGGTGCGAGACGATGCGCCCAATGTTCTCGTCAAAGCTCTCGATCATCGCCGCGTACTCGGCATGTGATTGAACCGTTCGCGCGAAGACTTGACGCTTCTGCTCGGGATCAAAGACGTCGATTCCGATCGCGCGGGGCTCGACCTTGCCCGCGATCCCCATCTCGCGCGCCTTTTCCTCATACTTCTCGACCAGCTCTTTCTTCCCCTGAATCGGAACGTGAACCGAGTAGTACCAGAGGTTGAGGAACCACGGCTTGCTCGTGCGATTCTCGATCCAGCGAATCGCCGCGGTGGTCAGGCGATCGGTGAGGTACTCGCCCGGCTTGCCCTCTTCTAGCGTCGAGATTCCCCACGGAGCGAAGTACCCGTTCATCGGCATGCCCCACTCGCAGCCGCCGATATTCTCGTCAAAACCGTGCCGGTCGGGGTAGAAATCCGGGCCGCCGAGGTGCCACTTGCCCACGTGGCAGGTGTCGTACCCAGACTCTTTGAGCGAGGTCGCAAGCGTCTTCTCGCTGTGCGGGAGATGCCGGATGTAGGGAGCGTCGATCAGGCGACTCTTTCGCGGGTGCAGGTCGTAGCGCCAATCGATGTAGTTCGTTAGACCGAGCGTGGCCGGATACTTCCCGGCAAGAATGCTTGCGCGGGTGGGCGAGCAGACTGGGCACGAGGCATAGGCGTCGGTGAAACGCATTCCCTCTGCGGCAAGCGCGTCCACGTTGGGCGTCTCGTAGAACTCGCTTCCAAAGCAGCTCACGTCGCGCCAGCCCAGATCGTCAATCATAATAAAGAGGATGTTTGGTCGATTCATGTTCCTTACTCCGCTCCAAAAAAAACAATCACCGCGCCCGGCGCATTATCGCACACGCGGATTCTCGCGCGGCCGTCGGCGACTATCTCGACATCGACCCCTTCGGTCGTTCGGTAGGTCGTGCTCACCGGCCGTGAGGTCACAAAGGTGTACTCGATTCCGCCGTTTGTGAAAGCAGCCACCAGGCCTCGTCCACTCTCGCCGGCGATCTTCTCGTGCACCTCTACGCCTCCGCCGACCGAGCCGATCCGTACCGGGTCTGCCGCGGTCACATCCTCGCGCACCTGCTTATAGTACCCGAGCAGCTCGGCTATCAGCGAGACCCCTTGGTCGGAGACACTCAGCAAGTCTCCCCAAATGCCGTTCTGACCGAGCATGAGTGAGGCGAGGTTGATGATCTGCGAGTCGGCGGGATCGTCGGGCAGGTAGTGAGTGAGGAAGAGGATCGATGGAATCCAGCGGTCGAAACGAAGTGGCGTTCGGCAGAACCATGGGCGAGCGGGACCTGGATGCACAAAGACGTTGGTCCATCGCGTGCGGTCAGCGGGCACGTCGAAGTTCTCGTAGTAGGGGCCATTGTTGATGAGGAAGTACTTGCCCGAGGCGAGAAACCCAAGTCCCACGTAGCGTTTTCCCTCGGTGATGTCAAAGTCGACAATTGCCTCGGGGCAGGCGCCACATACTTTATCGACGATCTTTGACATGTAGCGCCCGAGGTTGAAGGCGTAGCTGTCCGCGCGTTCCTCGTCGCTGTGTGATTCGTCGCCATGGTAGTGATGTGGGCTATCGCATCCGTACTGACTAATCGCGTCCCACTTGAAGTAGGTCACGCCGAGCTCCTTTATGAGGCGGATGAGCTCATCGGCGAACGCTTCCCAGAATCGGCTTACGAGGCACATGCCGTAGCTCTCCTCGGTTTCCCAAACTGGGTGAGGCGTTGCCTCTTTCCCTTGCCGGCTCATTACGCAATCACGATGCTCCTTCAGCATCTCGCTCGAGACCGCCGCGACCTTGGGGTTGAACCAGAGACCAAGCTTCATATCGCGCGCCGCAAGCGCCTCTCGTACACCGGAAAGCCCGTCGGGAAATCGATCGCCACTCACCTTCCACTCACCGGTCTTCTCGTACCATCCGGTGTCGATCACGAACACCTCGATTCCCATTTCGTGCGCCCTCTCGACTTCAGCGATGATACGATCGTGATGCATCGAGTCGAGGAACCGCTTCCCGTTCCACCACTTGTTTCGTTCCTGGTAGGCCCAGGTGTTGTAAAAGATGTACGGCTTGCGACTCTCGAGATTCTCCGTCGCGTGCCGTAGTTGAAAGCGACGATACTCGGAGGCGAGTCGATCAAAGGACGATCCGGCACTCTCTCCTCGCGCAGCACTGGCCGGGGTGTTCGACCCTACCGCCGCGAACTGGAACCAAATCGTCTCGAAGCCCGCGGGCGTATCGAGGGGCTCTCGGTCGAGGTAGTTGCCCTTGATCGCCTCGAGAAGGATTTGCCCGTTGCCTCCCGACCTAAAGGCGAGAAAGGCGTCGGGGTATTGCGAGCCATGCTCGTAGGCCAAGAGGCACGCACCGTCGCCCCGGTCTTGAACAAGCATCGGCCCCATGATCTGCACGCCCGCCTCGAGCGCGTGGGGTAAGACCGGCTCCTCTACCAGGGAGAAGCTGTGGATCATTTCGTTAAACTCGCTAAAGCGCACTTCGGTAAGCGAGGCGGTTGGAGGCTGATCGAGCGCGCAGTAGATGAGGGGTTGATGAGACCCGCTTCCGTCGCGCCCGCTTTCGTTCCCTCGCACGGTAAGTCGATGTTCGCGCTCGCTCTGGAGTCGGTAGCGTAGGCGGAGCACCGGCGAGTCATCTGCCACGCGGAAGACCGTCTCAACTGTCACATCCGGCATGGCCGCAAGCCGCGCTCGAAGTGTGAGCTCCATCGTCTCGTTCGCCGCGATCGCTCGCGACGTCGTGGGCTCTATCTTCTCGAGCTCCGGACCCACGAGTTCACCGTCGATCGGAAAACGAGGTCCGTTCAAGAGATACTCTCGACCGTCGGCCGTCGTGTAGAGCATGCGCCCTTCGTTCGAGACCTCGAGCGAGAAATGCCTGTTCTTGTAGATGCTCATGGGTTCTCCTCGCGGAATGTGCATTTGTTGGTGGTGGCCAATCCGACGATCGCTTAGTCTATTGCGGTCGGGAGAATCTCGCAAGGAGCGATCTTCCCGCGCCTCAAGGCGCGCGGAGGGATGCACTCGGCATCCGTGCTCGAGCACGATTGTGGTTGCGCCGGTGAAAATCTCGCCGCACATTCGTCAATGAGACGATGGTACGGTTCATCGTTGGCGACCTCGACCTTGGTTCGGACTGGAACTCCTACGTTCGCCAGCTCGATTCGGCGGGCCTTCCTCGATTTG
The DNA here is from genome assembly GCA_048624115.1 of Spirochaetota bacterium. Lineage (GTDB taxonomy): Bacteria > Spirochaetota > Spirochaetia > DSM-27196 > SLST01 > SLST01. The sequence goes on along the minus strand of JBMCTC010000062.1, from coordinate 6,291 downwards.
TCGAAATGAAGCAGTCGGCCTACGATCGCGTCTGGCGATAACCGACGTCGCTCTGTTAAAATGGGGCGGGGAACGCCTCACGGGCGCCCGCAAGGGCGCCCCATTTTTTTATCTCACCTTCTCAGGCAGGCAAGCATGAATCAACAACCAGAAGACCTCTTCCGCAATCTCATCTCGTACAACAGGACCGAGTTCCCCTTTGTAGACCGCTACTCTCAGTTTGGCCTTACTTTCGAAGAGGGGCGCGCGCTCGGATCCGGTGCGCTACAAGTGCGCTCGATCGTTGTAAATCAGCCGGCTGCCGACATGCACCTGACGGCGTGGTTCGAGCAGGGCGGTCGACTCTTTCCCGTGAAGCGTCGTACGCTCACGAGCCTCCCCTGGGAGGCCATTGAGGACGGAGAGGCGAGCGCTGCCGATGGGTCACTCGTATCGGTCTCTGCACGACACGCCTTCGTCGACGAGGGACGAGCGCTTTCTTCCTTTACGTTTACCGCTCAGGAGTCTGAGGCAAAGGTAAACCTGCGCATTCTCGGCCAGTTCTCGCGCGAAGAGCGTGTAGATCCCGAGCAGCTCTCGAAGTATGGGGCAGAGGAGGCACGACCTCGTACGACATTTGCGACGGTCGACGCTACCTCGATTACCGGGGGCCTTGAGAACGAGACGGGACCCGGAGGGAAGGTTGATGGTGGCACGTCCGCCCCCTTTGTTCCAGCTCCTGCGGTTCGCATTACCCCTGTGGGCGGGGCCGCGGTCACGCCGTGCATTTCTGAGCAGCCGCATTGGCTCGACGCCGTCGGTTCCGGCGATCTTCGTGCCGCGGGAAAGAGCTTGTTCTACTGGTTCGATGCCGGGGCCGTCTCACTTGAGGCGGGGAAGAGCCTCACGATTACGTTCCTGACCGAGCTCTCGGTTGCAACCTACCTCGATCCCAACCATCACTGGGAGGGGATGCCCGAGTGGTTGCAGGACTCCGCGACCGGATCCGGCAGCGCCGCGGGTGCTGCGACCACCCCCGCCACCACCGCCGCGGGTGCCGCTCTCATCGATGCTGCCGTTGCCGCGAGTCGTGACTCCTTCTTGGAACGCGTACGCTGGGACGATCCTCCTGCCGTCCCGGCCGCGGGGCTGCTTCAGGCGTGGCGGGCGCGGTGGGCGCTCACCCGCACCGGTTACCGGGCAAACGAGAGGGGTGGAGAGTTCGGGCGGCTCGTGGCATCGACCTGTGTTCCGAGTTCGCACGGATTCACCAAGGCGTTTTTCTGGGACGCGCTCTTTAGCTCAGCGGCCGCGTCCAAGTTCGCCCCCAAGCTTGCCACCGGAGCGATCCTCGCGCAGTTCGTGCGCCAGGACGAGAAGGGCTACTGCCCCGAGCACGGCTTTAACTACCACGTGCCGGGAAGAAACATCATCGGCGCGCCGCAGGCTCCGGTCGCAGGCTGGGCGGTGGACAAATACATCAAGGCGAACGGCGAGGACACGGCGTTCTTGGAAGAGGTTTACCCGATCCTCGTGCGCAATCATCGCTACTGGCAGGAGTATAGCGACCAGGATCGCGATGGACTCTCCGAGTGGACCTGGTCGGGCCAGACCGCCGACAACTCTCCGTTGTGGGACGAGGTCGTTCGACGCTCGGTCTACGCGGGCTGTAGTTGGATTCCGCCGATCGCCTCGGTGCAGCTCAATTCGTTCCTCTACCGCGACGCAACCCACCTCGCAGAGGTAGCGGCCCGATTGGGTCACGACGATGAGGCAGCGACCTATCGTGAGCGTGCCCAGGCACTCCAGGATGCGCTCATGCGCGTCTGCTATCTGCCGCAAGAGAAGCGCTTCTGGGACTACAATCACGCGACCGGCCGACACACCCGCGTTCCGACCTTCTACATGTGCTGGCCGATCTGGGCGGGAATGGAAGTTCCGGCTGATGCAAAGCGAGACCTCATCGAAAACGTTCTGCTCGATCCCGAGCAGTTCTACGGGCCGGTGCCGTTTCCGTCGGTCGCCTACAATCACCCTGCGTACGAGCCTGCAGGCTACTGGCGCGGAAAGGCCTGGCCTCAGATTACCTACTGGCTGCTCGAGATGCTTGCGACCGAAGGTTATACAAAGGAGGCCGACGAAGCCGCTCGACGATTCCTTGCCGTGTACGACCGCGAACCTTCTTTCCCGGAGAACATCACGACCGACTCCTCGGTGTATCAAGCCGGGGGTGTTGCCGATTACAACTGGGGCGTTGCCGCCTACTACCTCATAACGACTGGAGCGTACAAAGCATGAGCGAACCAAAGAGCTACTCCGAGAAGCGGTTCAACGAGAATGCGGAGGCGATGCGCACGCTTGCCTCCGGCGGGAAGGATGTCGTTATTCGCGCGCACTGGCCCGACCCGGCCGCGGATATGAACCAGGTGCTCTTCTATCACGATCCGGAGGCAGAGATCGACTTCTACCTATCGCTCTTCAATCGGATGGTAGAGGGGCTCGATGCCGGCTTTGATAATATCCCCTTCTTTCGGGTTGATTTTGGACGCATGGCGTGGCTCATGTCGGTGGCGTACGGCTGCGAAGTGATCGAGGTGGGGAAGCTCCTGAACACGAAGCCTCGATTCTACTCCTTAGAGCCCATTGCCGATTTTTCACCACCACACCCGGTACACGAGCACGGATTCTATCCGGAAATCACAAAGCGCATGCAGGAGATCGAACGACGTTTTGGCCCCGTGCCGTTTGTCCCGAGCGACACCCAATCGCCGATCGACGTTGCAACCGAGGTCGTTGCCACCGAGCCATTCCTGCTCGGTCTCTACGACTCGCCCGACCTCGTTCACAAGCTGCTCGAGATGCTCGCGGTCTCGATCGGTGACATTCTCGAGTACCAGGCCTCGACTGTGACCAACTGGATTGGCTACGGCCACGACTATCCACTCCCGATTGGGGTGCATCTCAGTGACGATAACGCCGCCTTCCTCTCGCCTGAGGTGTACGAGGAGTTTGCCGCGCCAACCATCGAGATGCTCGGCGATCGCTTTGGCGGCGTGACGCTGCACTGCTGCATGGGCTATCAACAGAATCTCGAGGTCATGAGCAGTGTCCGAGGCTTTCTCGGCTTTGACCCGCAGCCAGGCTACAACGAGCGTGAGAAGATCCTCTCGGCCATCCTCGATCGTGGCTTCTGGCGGATTTTTAGCGTCCCGGAAGGAAGTGATCCTCTTACCGTTTACAAAGAGGCGATTGATCAGACCGACGGACGTACCGGGCTCTTGCTTGATGTTCACGCGCCGAGCAGAGACGCGTCGTTACGGCTCGCGGCAGAGGTGCACGAGTACGCGGCGAAGAAGGGGAGGAGATAATGGCCAAATCGAACGCAGGCCGACCCAACATTCTGGTTGTCATGTCCGACCAGCACAACGCGCGGGTCAGCGGACCGTATGGCGACTCGCTCGTGCGCACGCCCAACATGGATCGACTCGCCAACGAGGGAACGGTCTTTGAGCGATGCTACACCCCCTCGCCGGTCTGCGTTCCGGCGCGCATGAGCTTTGTCTCAGGGAGAAGGCCAAGCGAAAACGGAGTGACCGACAACCCCGACATCCTCTCTTCCGCGATTTTGACATGGCCTGAGCGGCTTCGGGAGTACGGCTACCACACCGCGCTGGTCGGCCGGATGCACTTCCAAGGGCCGGACCAGTGGCACGGGTTTGAAACGACCTTCGAAGAGCTACGCCACTGGCGCGACGGGCGCCCGGTCAGACATCAGGAGGTCACCGAGAACGTCCCGAACGGTGGCTACTGGTCTCCGCGCTCTTCTATTGAGGAACTTGCCGGTTCCGGGTCGACCTTTGTGCACTACCGGGACGAGGTGGTGTGTGATCGCGGTCTGCAGTTTTTGCGCGAACAGGCCGAGCTTCAGCGCGGGGGCGGCACGGCACCAACCCCCGCGCCTGCGGCTTCCGCATCCCCGGCCGACCGCGCTCGGGGCGCCGCCCGACCTTTTGCCGCGGTGATCGGCTTCTACAACCCTCACCCTCCCTACATCGGAAAAAAGGAGATCTTTGACTACTACTACGAGAAGGTAGAGGTGCCCGATGACCGCCTGTCGAGTATGCCCGACTACCTCGCCGACTACTATGCGACCTTCCGTGATTGGGAGAATCCCAAACCGATGGCTTCAGAAGCCAAGCGGCGCGCCCTTGCCGCCTACTACGCCAACGTCGAGCATGCAGATACGCAACTCGGGAGAATTCTCGAGGTACTCGATCAGACGGGCCTTGCCGAGAACACCTTGGTGATCTACACCAGCGATCACGGCGACTTCATTGGGCGGCGAGGAGCATGGAGCAAGATGGCGATGTATGACGACACCGCACGCGTCCCCTGCATCGCCCGGCTTCCGGGAACGATCGAGGCGGGCCGTCGAAGCGAGCACCTGCTCAATCTGAGGGATTTTGGCAACACCTTCTGCGAGATCGCAGGTGCACCGACGCCGTCGGGCTCCGATGCGCCCTCGCGTTGGGGCCTCTTCACCGGCTCGGGCGATCCCGGTCCCAACGAAACCGAGAGCGAGATCGTGCAATCTCCCTCGCCATTTGGCCAAAAAGAGAGCTCGGCTGCGAAGATGGTGATCCGATGGCCGTGGAAACTCTGGTGTTATCAAATTGGCGTTGAGCGCCACTTCTCATTGTTTCATCTCGAGAATGATCCGGGAGAAACCATTGATCTTTCGGGCCGTGCCGACCTCGACTCGCTCATGAGCGATCTCACGAATCGCCTGTTTGAAGGATGGGACCCCAAGTTCGAGATCGAACTTGCCGCCAGGCGACGTGCCGACCGCGCCGAACTCGACAAGGTATGGATGAAAGACTGGCTTCATGCCGGGCACGGCTTCCCAGAGGGGTACGATGCCGAGGTCGATTCTCCGCATGCTCGCGGGGGTTGATGGGTAGGCGGCGCGAGCTACGCGAGCCCGCGTGCTATCGAGCGCCCGCTGCTGCCCTAAACTCGCGCGGCGAGAGCCCAACTCGTTTTCGAAACTGACGGCTCAGGTAGTTGCTGTCACAGAATCCGGTTTGCTCCGCAATGCGGGTAACCGGAAGGTCGGTGTGGATCAGAAGCCGCTGCGCGTGGCGAATGCGCAGCGAGAGCAGATAGTCGGTGGGGCTCTGCGCGAACCGCTCGCGCATCCTCCGAACGAGCGTGGGAGTCGAGCACGCGGCGATCTCTGCCATCTGCTCGAGCGTCCACGGCTGATTGAATCGTGCCTGGAGCAGACTCACCAGTTGCGCGAGTCCGGCGTCTGCGCGCGGGGCCGGTTCGCCGGTGTGCGTTCTGCCGAGCACCACCAAAAGCTCCGCGAGCAGACCGCGAAGCGATGTCTTGAAGCCGGGCCACTGCCGCTCGCTCTCCAAGAGCATACGATCGGTGAGCTCTCGCACGTGATCCGCCGCCGACGGGGCCAGAGGAAGCGCGTGCCCGTCATGATCACCCATGAGGTAGAAGCTCGCGAAACCAGGTATCTCTGCGAGTTCTTCGAGAACAGCGGTCAACCGCCACGAGATAAACATGACGTTGGTCAGCGAGAGGTCGGTCGCATCTGCAAAGCGATGTGTCATCCCCGGGCGAATGAGAAAGACGTCGCCCGGTCCGACTTCGGAGGTAATCGATTCCACCTCGTGGGTCGCTCGGCCGGTGTGAATACACACAAGCTCGTGAAAATCGTGGTGATGAGCCTCAAACGTCGAGTTACCCGGCTCTGGGAAGAAGCGTCCGGTGGCCGAGAACCGATTGACGTAGATCGGGGACTCGTGAACGGGCCACTGAGCCTGCGGATTCACCTTGCGTGCCATGTGATCGGATCGTGCTATAAGGCGATTCGTTCGTCAAGGCTGCGTTTGCGTGACGTATGGTACGATGCAAGCATGTACCACCGAGTATCGAAGGAACAACAGGCAACGATCGACAAGATCTACGACGGCCTTTCCCTTGACGAGCGCATCGCCCACACATTTGCAGTGAACCTCACGCCGCTCGATGTAGACGAGGCAAAGCGGGCCTTCGAGAAGTGCCCGTTTGGAGCGGGGTTCTTTGGCTACCGACACGTCAAGGATACGCGGGCAATCATGGACGCTCTCCAGGCCGAGTCGGAGATACCGGTACTCGGGTGCGCCGATCTCGTCAACGGTGCCGGTTCACGGCTCGAGGGTGCCACGCTCTTCCCCTGGCAGATGGCCGTTGGCGCGGCCGACTCACAGGAACTCGCGGAGAAGATGGGTCGCGCGACGGCGATCGAGGGACGTG
>JBMCTC010000061.1:0-13581 GCA_048624115.1 Spirochaetota bacterium | reverse complement strand
CTTGCACTTCTCGACTACGTGAGCGCCGAGATCCGGAACAAGCTCGCGTAGCGCGGGCGAGCCGGCCAAAGCCCGGCCCGCCTGTAAAACCGCGCCGTGCACGATCTACGCCATTGAGACGGTGGGATTTGCCGCCCGCCGTCGTTCCGTGATTGCAAACACAATCGCAAGCACGAGAACTACTGCAGTGAGGCCAAAGCTCGTGAAGAGAAAGGCAGCCTTGATGCGCACAAAGACCAGACCAGCCTGCAACATGGCCATTGAGCCCGCCTGAGGACCCGCAAGGTAACTCACGAAGGTCAGGTTCTCGAGTACATCAAAGAGCCCGACACCAAACGGCGCGAGCAGAAGCGGCGACCGCAGAAACCATTTCGCGATCGGTGCCCGTCTGTTCTTGAGAAGCGCCACCCAGAGTACTGCAATCGCACCGAACACGATGGGCGGCATGAGGTTGTCGAGCACAAAGAACTGGAAGTAGAGCGAGCGCGCTTCTGCGCCGTAGCTGTCAAGGAGTGCTGCGGCCTCTTCGACCGACAAAATCGAGCCGACGTTCGCGAGATCGAGTAGACGGGTGCGAGCGACCGTCTCGAACTGAGCCCCGAAGGCTGAAAGCGTCAGTGACCAGTAGATGTTTAAGCCTACGACCACCAGCACCGCCGCGACGAGCGTCGTACGCTTCCCAAGGCCGAGCACCAGATTGTGAAGAACCGATCGCTGCATCGCGAACGGTTTGTCCTTTATTTGTGTTTCCTGATTCATTAGATCCTCCGCAGTTCAGTTTACTTACATGTAAGTCAAATTACAAGAAACATTTTCAATGTCACGAACCTTGATTCGCTACCGCGGAAGCCAACCTCGGAGCAGCATGTCAATGACTTGCTCTATATTCTCTCGTGCCTCTTCTCGAAGTTGTTGGCTTGTGCTGGAGTGAAGCGCCTCGACGAGGGTCACAAAGCTCAACGCGGCGAGATCTACGTTGTGTATTGCTGTCTCGCCGCGATCGTTCGCCTCCGAAAGCGCGGTGCGTAACGGGAGGCGCAACGCATCAAAGCTAATCCTTCGCAGCTCTGCCGCAGCTTCCTCTCCAATAGCAGGGAAGTCGGAGAGTTCCATTCTCGCGACGTTGAGCGGAGGGTGGGCGGTGAGCCATCCGGCTACCGCGCGTAGTTGTGAAGCGATCGATGGTTCGGCCTCGGTAATCGCCTGCTCCATCCCTCGCTGATGCTCTGTGAGGCTCGCCTTCATAACGTCGAGGTAGAGTTGCTTCTTACCGCCGGGGAAGTGGTAGTAGAGTGCCGCGTGCTTGACATCGAGTACTTGAGCAATGTCAATGAGACGTACCGAGTCGTATCCGCGCTCGGCAAACAGCTCTCCAGCTACTTTGAGGATTCGATGCTTGCTCTTCGGATCTGCTGAGCGGGCCATACCTTACAATCGTGTAAGAGAATATCGTGCTCTCGTCGGTCGGTCAAGGTGCGTGGCGTGAGAGAAGACGTTCCCGGCGCTCGCTACGCGAACCTCACGCGCTCAGGACGGCCTCTCGAGGCGTCTGCGCACTCTCTGCTGCCTCCGCCATCACGCGGAAGATCGAGAATCTCTTTGCAAGGCCGGACGATTTCATCACGTAGCGAACAGCCTCTTCGGTGCCGCGAGCATTGGCGGGCAAGCCGCGATCGGCATCAACAAAGAGCGTGTCATTCTGAAGTGACCAACGGATCGGCCCGTCCGGCGTCACCACGGTGTGGCACAAGGCGGGCGAGGGAGGGGAAACTCGAACCTTCAAAACTCCAGATGTAGCGCCGCTTGCTGCCCATTCAATATCCATGCATCTCTCCCTTCGTGATTGGACATATCATACATAAGCGAGATCATTGTGCATGTCAGGAGAGTTCAACTCTTTTTGTAGGGGAATCCTTACAGTATACTCTGCCCGGAGGGTCTCGTGAGCATGCCCGTTACGATCGCGCTGCACGCTGCGATTATTGTGTCACTCATTGTGGTCCATGAGCTGGGTCATTACGTTGCGGGACGAGCAAGCGGCGTCCCTCGGAACGAGATGCGGATTGCGTTGCTCCGCTTGCCGCCACACGTCGCGTTTGCCGACGGCGGCGATTGGGTTGGCCCAAGAACGGCCGAGCGCTACGGCTCACTCCTTCAAAAACGGCTTCCCGCGCCCCGTGCGCTCTTTTGGTTCGTTGCCTCGGGGCTTACCGTACAGACCGTGTACGCAGTTGTCCTGTTTGTTTTCTTGTATGCTGCGGGACTCCCCGTGCTCGGCTGGATGGGGCTCTCCTACTCTGCGGCGATATTTGCTTTCTATCTCGGATTTGATCCGCTTATGACTTGGATCACCGGACACCAAACAGGAGACGTGACCGCGATGTTTGCCGTCTCGCCGGGGCGGGCGACCATTATGGTGCTCGCGATGGTCGCGCTCTACGCGATTCTCCTCATAGTGTTTTGAGCGTTATCGACGCTTCGCCGTACCGGCAACGACGATCAGTTTGAAAACACGCATACAGGCACCCGTCGCTTGATACCCTTTACCCGCAATTCTTTGGTCTCGTGCTTTCGACTCGTCTTGATCTTTTTGAAGCACGATGCCGATATGAGCGTCTGACCACCGAGCGCGGCGCTACAGAGGCGTTGGGCAACGTTCACGGTGTTTCCAATTGCCGTCCAGTTATAGAAGTTTCCTGAGCCCACGGCCCCGATAACCGCCTCTCCGTAATGAATCCCGATCCCGGTCTCGAGTGGCTTGGTTCGGTGTTTGTTAAACGCGGCGATCTTCTTTTGGATCTCGACCGAAGCCCGATAGGCGTCCTGTGCATCCTCGAACGTGGCCATCACTTCGTCTCCGATGAACTTGTCGATATCGCCGTTGTTCTCAACGACCGCCTCCACCTGGATGTCAAACAGTGTATTCAATGTGTCTACGACGATCATCGGATCGTTCTTTTCGGCGTAACTGGTGAAGCCGCGCACGTCTGAGAAGAGAATTGCGATATTCGATCTTCGTGCTTCACTCGAGAACTGACCCGTTTGCAGCTCGTTGATCATCTTGTTTGTAGAGTCGGAGACGTACTTCTCCATAGTGATCTTCTTGCGCACGAGGCGCACCATCGAGTTGAAATCTTCGTAGACGTCGCCTGCCAACCCGAGCGCCTTGCGCTCAATCTTTCGTGAGAGGTCACCCTTATTCACGTCGGCAAAGGCGCCGTGCAACCTCCAGAGCACGGTGTTTTGTTGCACTCCAACGCCGAGGCCCAGAAGAATCACGAGCACCGAGACAATCGCCGAAGCGAGCACGGGACGCTCGACAAAGAACGGAACGGCAGCTACGACCGAGGTTGCAGTTGCAATAGCTTCCTGCAGAACGACCGAGGTGTCGGACTCGATGCTCACGAGCGCGATCGCGACCACCAACATCGCGGCCACGACCAAAAACAGCCAGTACAGAATGGTAAGAGAGATTCGCCACAGCATATGATTTGTGCGAATCGTAGCACGCTTCATCGGTGATGCCCATATCCCCCAGACGGTGAATGGGAACTATTTGAGATAGTGGTAGAATGAGGAGAGAAATGAGCAGTACAAGAACGCCGCCAGCCGACCTGTATCGCAGACTCGTTGCGCAGGGGATTCCCCAGTCGGAGATAGAGAGTGTCTATCGAAAGCTACGGCGGCTCGGCTACGGAGACGCCGACGCAAAGCGGCGCTTAGAAGCCTCGATCAAGCAACTGAGACGGGGCGGGACGTCACAGCGCAAGGAACCCTCCAAAGGCGATGCCGGGACGGCCGGCGAGCGGCGCGCGGGGGAAACGGCAGGCGGTGCGAATAGCGGCGGTACTCCCGGTCGACGGATGGAGGATTGGTTTCCGGCGGTCCCTCCACGTTTTCGGCGCCGGGTGAACCGCTGGGCAAAGAAGAATCGGTTGGCGATCACCGGTGCGCGCGAGCGCTGGCGCGATATGCTCTCGGTCTTTTTCCCATCGACCCCCGACTCGGTGAACCCAAGGTTGATTGAACTGCTTGCGCGACGCAAGCACTACCTCGCGGGAAACCCTTACGGCTACAGCCTCTACACGACCTTCGAGGCGCTCTACCAAACCTCCCGTATGTTTCTCGGACGCAGCGCCACGCGCAGCGAGTCCGAGCGTGCGGTTGCAGAGGCGCTTTCGCGTCGCGATCCATTTGCGTTTGAGTATCTCAATCGCTTTGCGCACTTCGATGACTCCCTCAAGCAGAGTCTCGTCTATCTCGAGCTTAATGCAGACGCCCACAAAGAGATCGAGGTCGCCGCACTGTCGCGGGTCACGAAAGAGACGTATCGCCTCGCCCTCTCTACCGAGTTGGTTCCTCGGGCCAAGGTCGATGATGTCCTTTACGACGCCGGCGAGGTGCTCAAGGCTGCAGGCAAGGTCCCTCCCCTCGGCCTTGACGACGCTTCGGCAATCTTCAAGATCTGTCTCGACAACGTTCAGCGGTTTGCCCACGAACTCTATCCGGTCGTCTTGAAAGCGATCAACGCGTTCTATCCGGAGGAGGATCGCTCGTCGGTCAAGCTTCAGCAAATGTACGAGTTTCTCGACCTCAAGGAAGATGAGGTGCTGACGGTGCGAGGGTTCTACGAGCAAGAGGCACTCAAGCGGGAGCGAATGCTTGCTGAGCAACAACGTCTCGAACTCGAGAAACTCGAGATGGAGAAAGAGGCAGGGTTTAGTCGCAGATTCGAGAAGAGTCTCGACTTGCTTGGCATTCTCTTTCCCGACTCTGACATTGAGCACCTCGAGCGTCCGGCATTCCTGATTCCGTACTTCGATGAGCGCGTCTTTACTCAGACTCTCGCGTTTGATCACGGGCCGACCGACGTAGAAAACGTCGCCGCAGGTGATCCGATCCAGCCGCTCCTCGTGATGCACCGAATCATCGACAACTTGCTCAACTCGATGGACGAGGCCGTGCTCGAAAAGGTACTCATGCAGGAGAAGAGTGCCGCCGCGTTTACCAAGCTTAAGGACGATTGGGCGCAGGTGTACACCGACATCTTCTCGCCCTACCTCAAATTGCTGGCAGCATACAAAAAAGGATTGCAGGACGAAGCATACAAGAGATCGTTTGTAGGCGGGACGGCCGCGCGCAGCATCGAAGAGCAGATCAATCAACTGCGCAACCAGGCCATACGCAACTACGGCCAGACCGTGGTTCACAAGCGGGTGCGCGCGCTCACGAAACTCTGGGAGCTCGCGGAAGGACTCGCCAACCTCTTTGGCCAAGTCGGACAAGACTTGAACCTCGAGCTACCAAATCGGAAGGATCCAATCGGCAAGAAGATGTATGCAGAGCTTGCAGGAGATCCGATCTTCGATTATGCACGCCACAGCGAGCCCGGTGGGCCGGAGTTCAAGCCGGTTACTCGACAGCTCAAGCGTTACATCGAGGCCAAACATCGTCGTCCCGTCGAGAGCATTCCTCGGGTCGCTCAGCTTTTACCCATCGACGTCTTGCACGGCATTATCGAACTCTACGCGTACTTGACCAACTCAGAGCAGAGCTTCCTCAGGGCGGCCGGCCGTCGCGTAGTCATTGCCGGAGAAGAGGAGCGCAAGGCGTGGAGCGAGGAAAGAGCCGCACGAGGCGGTGCCGGCGATCGTCTTCAGATCCGACTTGCCGCCGAAGTCGAAGGGGACGATGTAGACGCGCTCACCGGGCTCAAGACAAAGAACTTCTTTCTCGAAAAGCTGCCTGCGATCTACAAGGCAAGCATGGCGCGCAAGCCCGTTATGAGCGTGCTTATGATCGATATCGACCACTTCAAGTGGGTGAATGATTCCTTTGGACATCAGAAGGGTGATGAGGTGCTACACGACGCGGCTGGCACACTCATCGACGGTATCCGTCGGGCGCAGGACATTGCCATCCGGTACGGCGGCGAAGAACTCATGATCGTCACGCCGGCACCACTGACGACGGCAGTCGTACTCGCCGAGCGACTTCGGTTTCAGCAAGCCGAGAAGGTGGCGCTCGAGGAGCTCTACGCCCCGATTCACCAACTGACTCACGAGCGAGGTGAACCGTGCGGGACGTTTTCGGTTGGTGTGGCGCAAGCAGAAGCGGGCGAGTCGCTCGAGAAGGTAATGCATCGCGCGGATAAGGCGCTCTACGAGTCGAAGCAAACCCGCAACAACGTGACGGTGTCGCACGCAGGTGGCGCCCCCGCGCCGTTTGAGAGCTACGTAACCTACGCCGCCCGCTCGAGGAAGGCTGGGCAGAGCGTCAAAGCGTGAGATCGCCAATCGTCACGCTGCGCTCTTGAATCCTGGTTTACAATCTTTGGTTTGCTTGTACAGCTAAAACGTGTAATCCACAAACCACTCGACGCTCTGGCCAATGCCGAGCGTTCGCTCGAGATAGGGCTCGATCGAGAAGCAGTGTTGGTTCCCATAGATCATCGTGTAGCTCGGTACATAGCCAAACGTTATGGTTACGTTCCCGAGGCTCGGGTGGCGCTGGGAAACCATCACGTGATCACGCGCGGCGTGATCTACCGCTGCGATGTAGCCGGCGTTCCATGGCCACCCAACGCGACTCACCCATTGATCCTCTTCGAGGGTGAACCCGTCGTTGGGCAGCAACCCGATCGGCGTGCTAAAGCGGCACAGATCGTCTCGGTTTGGGTGCGGGAAGAATGGGTGCGGATACCAGCTGATTGGGACAAAGCCCTTCGCGAGGTTGTCGACACGGGTCACGGAACGGACGGTTCGGTTCATGAGCTTCACGGCCCGGCTCACTCGAAGGCGAAACTCCTCAAACTCGTGATCGCTACTCATGCTCAGCCGGTCACGCTCCGTGCTTACGCTCCAGGCCGCGGGCTCGAGGAGCTCTTTGTGATCCGCCGAGCACCGGCCAACCCCGGGGATTAAGACGTGATCAGGCTCTTTGTTGGTTCGTAGCGGCGCTCGGTGAAACGTGTCTGGAATACCCTGACCATCGAAGGTGTTGTACGATTCGGGGTAGGTGGGTCCTGAGAGGAGAGAGTCCGAGCTCTCATCGGCGACCTGAAATATATATCCTGCTGCGCAGTAGCGAGTGCCGAGGAGGTGGTCGTCGTTCTTTGGATCGACCACCTCGACGGTGAGCCGGCCGTTTGAAAGGGTAAGCATTACTCATGCTACGCCAATGGCCGACGTTTGTCATCTACGGGTGGTGAGCCGCTTAGCTCGCGACCAGCTCGGTTTCGAGCGTTATCTCGGTTGCGGCGAGCGCCTTGCTCACCGGACAGTTTTCTTTCGCCCCTTGCGCGATCTTCTCGAAGGTTCCCTTGTCAATGCCGGGAACGTCACACTTTGTCTTGAGTTCAATCTTGGTAATAGCAAAGCCGCCGTCCCTTTTCTCAATCGACACGTCGGCGGTCGTGTCGATCGCCGTTGGGGGAAAGTCGTTGTTGCCGAGTTCGAGAGCAAAGGCCTGAGAGAAACAGGCGGCGTGTGCCGCTCCAATGAGTTCTTCCGGATTAGTTCCTTTGCCGTTCTCGAAGCGTGAGGCGAAGCCGAACTGCGAGTTCAGCTCATCCGATTCGGTCTTTATCCACCCTTGGCCCTCTTTGAGCGTGCCCTTCCATGTTGCTTCTGCGCGTCTCTTTGGCATATGTTCTCCTCACTCGTTAACGTATACAGAGCATGAGTGGGGCTTGTATACACCACCTGGGGGATAGGGGTCCGCGCACACCCTGGAGGAACTTAGAGATATGATCGATGCAGCACTCATAGTGATAGATCTTCAAAATGACTTTTGCCCCGGCGGATCGCTCGCCGTAGCCGAAGGCGATCAGATTGTTCCGGTCGTGAACTCGCTTGCTCCGCAGTTTCGACGTGTGGTCGCAACCAAGGATTGGCATCCCGCGAATCATGTCTCGTTTGCCTCGCAGCACGAGGGTCACGAGCCCATGGAGACGATTGAGGTTGATGGTCGCGACCAGATTCTCTGGCCCGATCACTGCGTGCAGGCAACTCGCGGGGCGGAGTTTCACCCTGAGTTTGATACGCGTCCGATTGACCTCATCGTTCACAAGGGTACGAATCCCGGACTCGACTCCTACTCGGCCTTTTTCGAGAACGACCACAAGACACCGACCGGTCTCGAGGGTTACATAAAGAGCCTCGACATCTCGACCGTCTACATCGTAGGACTCGCCTCGGATGTGTGCGTCTACTTCTCTGCGCTCGATGCGCGAAAGGTCGGCCTCGAGACGTATCTCATCACTGATGGAACGAGGGGCGTCGACCAGCCCGAGGGGAGTGTCGAGCGGACGAGAGAGGATATGAAGCAGAAGGGTGTACGCTTTGTGAGCTCTCGGGAGGTTCGCTAATTCGCATGCCCCAAGGTGCTCTAACAGTCGTTTTTGCGTTTGCAGTCGTTGTGGCCCTGATCGTTACGTTCTCGATCCCGCAGGTGCAGGAACGCCTCGTCCTACCGCCCGACGTCGTCTACGGCCTCCTTCAAGAATCCAGGAACAAGCCGCCGGTCGAGCCGACGGTGCACCGCGACGTCATCTACAAACGAACCCTCATGCGCAGCTATCGTCTCGACGTGTACGAGCCGCTCTCCGAGTATGCCCCGGGGCACGCGCCTGCAATCGTCTTCTTCCATGGCGGTTCGTGGCTCCACGGCGACAAGGAGACCATCCGAGTGGTCGATCGCTTTCTCCGCCGGATGCGCGAACAGGGCTACTTCGTTATCGCGGCGAACTACACGACAACGGCCCTGCGCGGCATTCGCGGACCGGCGGCGGTGACCGAAGAAGTAGTTCGATGGGTTGTCCGGAATAGTGACGAGTTTGGTTACGACCGAGAGCGCATTGGTCTCTACGGTGTCTCTGCCGGCGCACACTTAGCGCTGCTCGCGGCGGGCCGTATGGACCTCGAGCGGTATCCGCTCGCGTTTGTATTTGCCGAATGTGCGCCGACGGATCTCATCGCGATGCGCGAGGGAGACGCCTTTGATCGCTCGAACGTCTTTTCCTTCTTCCCCGAGTTTCGGCTCCGCGAGCTCAGCCCCGTATCCCACGTGTCCGCCGATCTGCCACCAATACTCCTGCTTCACGGCGGGGCAGACCGGATCGTCCATATTGATCAATCCGAGCGTTACGCCGACGCGGCCGCAGCAGCCGGAGTAGACGTCGAGTTCTACCGCTACCCCGAGGGCAATCACGCGTTTCTCAATCTCCCCGACCACGTCTGGTACCAGCAGGAGACGCTCGCGCTCGACTACTTCGAACGAAAGTTCGCGGCAATGGACGGATAGCCTGCGTCTTCAGCTTGACCGAGATCTGCCCTGCCTATAGGCTTGCCCCGATTTGGAGGCACTATGAGATTTGGTGTAGCCGATTACGGAATCAGCGTCTGGGATGGCGGCAACTTTGACTTTGAGGCGCGAATGGCTGCCCTCAAGGATATCGGCTTCGACGGGATAGAGCGGATCAGCGCCGCGACCGAGGCAGACCTCCTCCAGAAGGCGGCAGCTGCGCGAAGGCTTGGTGGCGGGTTTGCCACGGTTCGAGGACCATCGGACGATCTCTCAATCCGCTGGGCAGCAGCCCTTGGCTGTGACTATGTCTGGATTAGCAACAAGCCAACGGATTTCGACCGGCCGACGTTTTTTCGGCAGTCCAGAGCGTTTGCATCGGCGTGTGCCAAGTACGGCCTAAAGGCGGGACTGCACAATCACATGGGAACCTGCATCGAGACGCAGCCGCAGCTCGAAGAGTTTCTGAAGGAATGCCCGGAGTGCACCATAATCTTTGACACGGCTCACCTCGCGGCAATGGGCGGCGATCCGGCTCACATAATTCGAAGCTACCCCGACAGAATCCAGGTGATGCACATGAAGGACTGGATCATGAAGGACCCCGATCACGAGGTGTGGCATCAGCGCGGTCGTTTCTGCGAACTCGGGGCCGGGAACATCGGCATGGATCACGAGGACATCATGAAGGCTCTATCCGAGGCGAAGTTCGAGGGGTGGGTGTTTATCGAGCAGGACAAGCACGAGCAGGATCCACTCATCGACCTCGAGGCAAGTCTCAAACTGTTGCAGGGCTACCGGGCGTAGTTACTCGCCCGACTCGCCGAGGAACTCGCGTGGGATGGCGACGGTAAAGAGTCCGCTCCAGCCACAAAAGTCGCGCCGGCCGGGAACGCCTTGTGCGATTTTGTCCGGCGCGTAGTTCTCCCATATAGTGTCCGTCTCTTCATAGACGGTCTGTACCCGATCGGCAATCCTCGCGGCAAGCTCCTGTGCAAGTGCCTGCCTGTTGTTGGCTGCGAGCCAGCTCGGCGTGCTCGCTCAAGAACTCCCGCTCTTCGGCCCCACGTCCGAGGAGTGACGCCATCCGACTCAGGCGCCGCAGGTTGTCCATGACGCATTAAGATGTCTTGAGACTCGCCGCCCGTGCCCAGGCGCGGTCGCGTTACCAGCGAGTCAGAGGGCGCTCGATCCAGCTTCTCCTCTGCTATTTGAAGAGTTCTCTCGACGATCGGTTTCATGCCGGTACTCCGCCCGCATCCTCCGATTTGAGGCAACCGGGAACGTAATCGATAACGCGATCTTGGCGTCGTTCTCTACGTCGAGGGCTCCATCGATCTGTCGCGCGAGGAGCTGAGCAATTGCCACCTCGGCCGAACCTGCAATGAGGTGAGCACCCGATGTACTGGGTAGCGAGACGGTGACCCGCCAACTGCCGTGCCCCGCAGGTCCGAGACTGATGGTCGTCTGCCGCTCGGACGCGCGTGTATCCGCTTGTCGGCACTGTTCGCAGATCGAGACCATGTCTGCTACCGCGAGAAGCAGTGGTATCGCGTCGTCTATCTCGATGTAGAGGCGTGCAAATTCATTTGGACTGACGATTACCGCGCCGGTCGTCGGACTGCGGTGTAGCCTTCCCAGGTCTCGAATACAACTCTGGAGTGAAACCATCCGCACCTCAGGCTCCGCGTAAGCTCGATTGTAGATCGAAGAGATGACACGCACGCGCAACGCGATTTCTGAAATCGCCTGCGCTCCTTCTCGTTCGGCGACATCTCTGCTCTTGAGGCCGACGATGCTGTCGATAATCTGGAGACTGTTTTTGACGCGATGGTGAACCTCTTTCAAGAGACGCGACTGGTGCTCAAAAGAGCGTTGCAGCTTATGTGCCTGTTCCCGCTCCCGGGTGACATCGCGCACGACGAGGATGCGAAGGAGCGTCTGTCCCGTCCGGTTCTTCTGTTGGCCCTCCGAGACGGAGAGGTAGCGCTCCTCGTTTCCCACCCAGACCAAGCGTTCCTCCGCATCGTCGGTTGCCGGCGGAATGAACTCTCTGATATCCCAGTCGAGCAGCTGCTCGCGGTCGCGGGCAATGAGCGCCGTTGCCGCCTCATTGATCTCGACGATGCGATACTCTTCGTCTGTGAGGATGACCGCATCATCAATTGCCGCGAAACTCTGCTGCCACACAACGTGTGACGCAGTCGCAAAAAACCGTCGTCGAACCATACCGACGTATACAGTCGCAACAAAGACGACATACGCGAGACCCGTGAAGTTTGGGACTTGACCGTCGGTTCCGGCCCGCAGGATCGAAAACCCGGTTCCGATGAAAAGTCCGCCGGCCATCGCGAACAAGACCCAACGGCGTTGGCGGCGTGTGGTCGCTCGGCTCCGGCGCGGTAGCGGGATCACAAGGATCAGGGCGACAGCAAGGAGTTGCACCCCATAGTTTGCAAGGATCAAGGGACCGATGATGCCATCGGTGAACGGCGCCATCAACGTGTAGCCGTAGGTATACGCAATAACGTCACCGGTATATACAAGGTATGCGTAGCCAACTGCCGCAGCAGAGGAGGCCAGGTAGGCCGGCGCGACGCGCCAGTCGAATCCGGCATGTCGACGCGATGTGCGCAGCGCAAAGCTAATCAGGAACGCGGAGGCCATAGGCCAAGCGACGCCGAAGTACGCCCAGAACTGTGCCCTCGCCAATGTCTCGGAACTCCGAACCATCATTTCGGTAAACGCTACCAGCATACCAACGATGCAGTAGAGTCCGAGAAAACTAGGCGCGGACCAAATCTTCGAATCCAGAAGCAGACGGATTGCAAGCGCCATAAGGGTGAGACACGAGAGCGCGGAAATCGTCAGCAACACATACACCGTATGTAGGGTGCCTGATTTCTCGCAAACTCGCAATCGCGAATTCACGGTTTCTCTCAACGAGATACCCCACAAACATTGGTTTCATCGCGAAAGCTCATGGAAATCCGTAGGGTAGTGCAGTGTGATCATGATCGATAGAATCCTCGCCCGTTGGCGTAGGATGTTTCGAGCAAACTCGATCTGATACAATCTCGACTTTTAGGAGCAATGAATGAGCAGGACCACACCGGCTTGGCTGGAGAAAGCCGTCTTTTACGAGATCTATCCGCAGAGTTTCTATGACAGCAACGGCGACGGGATTGGCGACCTTCCGGGCGTAATCGAGAAGCTCGATTACGTGCGCGAGCTCGGGTGCACAGGTATTTGGCTCAATCCGTTTTTTGTCTCTCCATTTCGGGACGCAGGCTACGATGTTGCCGACTACTGCGCGGTCGATCCCCGGTACGGAACGAACGACGATGCAAAGCGGCTCTTTGACGAGGCGCACGCGCGCGGCATACGAGTCCTCATCGACCTCGTGCCGGGACACACCTCGATCGATCACCCGTGGTTTCAGGCGGCCGCCTCGGCGGAGGCAACGCCCTACGACGACTACTACGTCTGGACCGAGAGCGTCTGGCAGAAGCCGCCTGAGGGCTACAAGTGGCTGACCGGCTATGGCGATCGCGACGGCAGTGCGCTCTTGAACTTCTTCTGGGCCCAGCCGGCGCTCAACTACGGGTTCGGCGTGCCGGATCCCAATGAACCGTGGCAGCAGCCGATCGACGCACCGGGGCCAAAGGCGGTCCGAGAAGAGATGCGGCGCGTCATGGCGTTCTGGCTCGAGATGGGTTGCGACGGCTTTCGAGTCGATATGGCCGAGAGCCTCATCAAGGGGCCGAACAAGCATGCGGCCGGCATCAAACTGTGGCAAGAGCTGCGTTCCTGGCTCGAGGAGCTGCATCCCGAGGCGGTGCTGCAGGCCGAGTGGGGTAAGCCGAGCGATGCGATCGAGGCCGGCTTTCACATGGACTTCTTGCTGCACTTTGGAGACGCGGCGTATACCGCGCTCTTTCGCAAGGACAACGGCTTCTCGCACTACCTCGACCCGGAGGGCGCGAGCTACTTCGCCCGCTCGGGTCGTGGAAACCTGATGAGTTTTCTCTCGCGCTACCTGACTTTTGCCGAGGCCACCCGTGGTCGAGGCTTTATCAACATTCCGAGTGGTAACCACGACATTGCGCCCCGGTTGGCACTCGGGCGCAGCATAGAAGATCTACGGATAGTATTCGCATTCCTTCTCACGATGCCCGGTGTTCCGTTTATCTACTACGGAGACGAGATCGGAATGAACGGCTATCCGGGGCTTCCCTCGAAGGAGGGCGGCTACATCCGAACTCAGGTTCGCACCCC
>JBMCTC010000060.1:0-13629 GCA_048624115.1 Spirochaetota bacterium | reverse complement strand
TCATCGAGGTCGCGGAGTTTAGGCCGATAGAGATAGAGCACCACCCCCGCGCACGCTCCAAACACGCTGACCGTGTACGCCACCCCCGCCCGCGCCCCTGCGGCCACCACCAGATAGACCAGCCCCAACGCAACCGCGGCGCTCAACCAGGCGAGACGTCGCCCATTGCCCACGCCAATGAGCCCGAGACCGGGCAACCGTCGCGCGCGACGCGCCTTACTACCGTCGAGGTACCAGGCCGATACAACCACGGTTCCTGCCGCGACGACCAGGAGCGGAATGCCAAAGAAAAACACCGCCGGAACAAACGGCAGCGCAACGAGTACGCTTACCAGCCGACCCTCCCGCGCGACGAGTACAACCGCGACGGAGGAGGCAGTAAAGAAAATGAGACTTATGACCGCAAGGAGCTCGCCGCGCTCTGCGACACTGCTTGCAGGCCCGAGCACCTGCCGGATAATGCGGTTGGCCCGCCACGCATTCGCGTCAATGCGCGCAAGTAAGACGTTCTGCTCGCCTTGCCGAAAGTAGTTCCACAACCCGTCCATGTACGAGTCGCGACGTGGATCAAGCTCGTCGAGCTGGGCGTACGCCTGGGCAAGGGAGACCTCCTCTACTCGACCTACCCGCGACACGTGCACAAGTGTTGTTTCGGGAGCGATGAGATCGGTGACGCCCCCGGACTCGAGCCGTTGAACCGCCTCGGCGTGGGGAAGCGGAGTTACGACGGTGTAGTAGGGCTCGAGCGAGCGTTGGGTGGTGTAGACCGCAGGAAAGAAGAGCCAGGCCACGAGTGAAGAGAAAAGGAGTGCGATGCAGGCGAGACGAAGGAGAAACGTCGAGATGTGATTAGTCACAACAGAGCAAAAGCGAGCGCGATGAAGAATCCAAGCCCGACACCAACGGCGACTTCGGTTGGTGTGTGTCCGTGAACTTCTTTGACCGGTCTATATTCATATCCGATAGCGTCCTTCAGCTTTGCCCCCATTGCGTTGAGGGATCTCGCCTGCATGCCGGCACTGCGACGAACCCCGAGGGCATCGCGTATGATCAAGAGGCCGTAGAACAGGCTTAGTACAAATATCGGTGAATTTGCGCCATGAACAAAGCCGATGGATGTCGCGAGTGATGTTACGAGCGAGCTATGGCTGCTCGGCATGCCCCCGGTTTTCCAAACCATGGTCGAGACGACCTCTCCGGAGGTTCGAGACCGCTGCCGGAAGATGTCGATGAACGTCTTGAGCAGTTGTGCAACAAACCACGAGAAGAATGCTGACAAAAACACCGGCCCCGAAAAAAAGCCGATCAGGCCATCGGTCTGAGCTGCCCCCATGATCGCTAGAGTGGCCCGCTCGAAGGGCTTTGTCAACTGCTGCCCTGTCGCGGGTATCGTTGGTATGCTTGCGTCGTGGCCTCGAATCGCGAAACGATAGAGCTCGGCTCGAACGACGACGACCGGCGAGCAGACCGGGTGCTCAAAAAGCTGTTAACCGGCGTGCCCTCGGGACGGATCTTCAGGGCGCTTCGCGACGGCGACATCCGACTCAACGGGAATCGACTACGCCCCGAAGATCGAGTTCACGCATCGGACGAACTCACCCTCCGCGGGCCACTCGCGCTCGAGTACCGACGACGGCTCGGGGCCACGCCGCCTGCTTCTGCTCACCGGAACGGAATGACTCTCTCGAACGAGCAGATCCTCTTTCACAACCGCCACGTTCTCGCGATCAACAAACGTCGCGGTGAACTCGTTCACGGGCGTGATTCGCTCGAGGATGCGGTGCGACTCTTTGCCGAGCAGCACGATGTCGGTGAAGAGGGGGTCAGTTTTCAGGCAGGCCCGATTCATCGTCTCGATCGAAATACAAGCGGAATTGTTCTCTTTGCCCTCTCAACCGCGGGCGCGCAAGCAGGAAGCGAACTCTTTGCCCGAGGCGCGATCGAGAAAAGCTACCTCGGGTTCGTCGACGGCGAGCTGCGATCGCGCGCGACATGGTCCGACGCGCTCGTGCGGGACCGGTCGCGGAAACTCACCTCGGTTGCCGCGGAGGGCGATACCGGACAACGCGCGGCGCAAACCATCGCCGCACCGCTTCTCCGGGCTTCGGGGGCCACGCTTGTGCTCTTCCGCATCGAGACCGGGCGTACGCACCAAATCCGGGCCCATTGTGCCGCCCACGGTCATCCTCTTGTCGGGGATACCAAGTACGGCGGAGGCAAAGGCGGAACGTATCTGCTCCATGCAGCGCGCCTCGCGCTCAAAGAGAGGCATCCAGTGCTCGGCTTTCGCTGTTTGTGCGCACCGCTCCCGCCGGCGGCGCGCCGGTTGCTGGGCCGTTATCTGCCCGACGCGGCGGTGAGTCATGCGCTCGAGAAGATCGAATGTGAGTGTGTTTGAGCGGTCGTAAATCTATCGCACACCTCGCCACGGGCAGGAGCGTGCCGTATACTTGTGATTATGCGGCGCATCGTAGAGAAGGTCCTGTTCAAGCTCCGCGGCATCAAAGTGTACGCACTCGTGGGCAAGAGTGGAACCGGCAAGAGTTTCCGCGCCCAGCTCTTGGTCGAGAAGTACAACATCGATGTGATGATTGACGACGGCCTTTTGATCAAGGACAAAAAGATTCTCGCCGGCCGCTCGGCAAAGCGAGAGAAAAACTACCTCGCAGCGGTAAAGGTCGCGCTGTTCAACGACAAGCGCCACCGCAACGAAGTGCTCAAGGCCCTCGAGGGCATCAAGTTCAAGCGGGCGCTCATTCTCGGCACAAGCGAGCGGATGGTCACAAAGATTGCACAGGTACTTGGCCTGCCTTCCATCACCAAAATGGTAATGATCGAAGACATCGCCACCGCTGAAGAGATCAACACCGCAATTCAGTATCGCAATGTTCAGGGGCGCCATGTCATCCCGGTGCCGTCGGTCGAGGTGAAGCGCACCTATCCACGAATCGTAGCCGACTCGCTCAAGCTCATGTTTCGAAGACGCTTTGGCTCGCGCGACAATGTGCTCGAGAAGACAGTTGTACGGCCCGAGTTCAGCCGCAAGGGCGAGGTGAGCATCAGCCGCGGAGCGCTCACACAAATGATTCTTCATTGTGTCGCCGAATACGCCGAGGGAATTTCCATACGACGAATGTCGATCACGAAGGATCGAAACGGGTATCATATCGACCTATTCCTGACGGTCCCCTTTGGCGTTCAGCTCGGAGGCACCCTCCACGACCTACAACGGTACACAATTGACCAGGTCGAGCGGTTCACGGGCATTATAATTGATGAGCTCAATGTTACCATTGAGGACATAGCACAGGAGCCGGCGGAACGAAAAAGGGTTTGACAGCCCAATTTCGCAGCAACTAATATTGAAAAAGGAGGTATTTGGATGCGGAGAGTTCTTTTTTATCTCTCTTTTCTGCTTCTGACAGTAAGCATTGTTGGAGCGCAGAACTCTACCTTTGCCGAATACGAGACTGAACACTACCGGGTGCTCTCGGAGCTGGGAGACGAACACGCGCAAGCTACCGCAGAGCAGCTCGAGGCGCTGTTTGTATTCTTTAACGACTATTTTCACTTCGAGGTCGAAGAACTGCCGGTCCGACTACGGGCACGGTTTTTCTCTTCCAAGGATCGATTTGACGACTACCTCACACGGATAGTCGATGAAACCCGCGAAGATTTCGTCTACCTCCACTACACCGACCTTGCACGCAGTGAGTTGGTTGGATACGAGCTGCCCGATGCCGATTTTCAGATATCGCTCAAGCACCAGGGCTTTATCCAATTCTTGCGTGCCTTTATCCCCAACCCGCCGCTCTGGCTGCGCGAGGGGTTTGCAGTCTACTTCGAAGAGGTAGAGTACGACGACCAATTAGATACCGTCGTCTACCGCGAGAATCTCTCGTGGCTCGAGACGCTCCAGTCGATCGTGGACGGAAGCGCGGGGGTCGCGCCAATTCCTTTTGACGATATGATCCGAATGAACGTGAGCGAGGCCCGGGAGCAAATCGAGGTGTTCTATCCTCAGGCATGGGGCATGGTGAGTTTCCTTCTGCGAAGTGAGAACCGAGATTACAATCGTATTATCTGGGACTCGATTAGCGCCCTCGACCCCGAGGCCACTCTCGAGGAGAACTCGCAACTCGTCTACGACGAGGCATTCCGCTGGGTTCAGGAGCCGATCCTTATCGAGAGTTTTGTCGAGTATGTGGCGGCACGGCGCAGCTTCCGCACCCTGGTGCAGGACGGCATTCGCCACTACGAGAATGAAGAGGCGGAAGAGGCTGAGACGGCCTTTGTGACGGCCATCAAGCTCAACGAAGACAACTTCATTCCCTACTACTACATGGGGCTCATCAACTACGACCGCGGCAATTTCTCGGTGGCCGACTTCTACTACAACGAGGCGCTTGATTTGGGTGCAGACGAGGCAACGACCTATTACGCGCTGGGCGTAAATGCTTTCGCAGACAATCGCTTTGACGACGCAGTGGCGTATCTCGAGCAGACGAACGAGCTGGCGCCGGATGAGTACGGCGATCGGGCTAGTCAGCTGCTCGAACGAATCGATGGGTAGCCGGCGCTACTCGGAGTGATTCGATTGCGATGCCTTTGAACGGGGGCGGCGGGAACGTCGCCTCCTTTTTTTTCGCTTGTCTGGGACCTCAGAGTCGTGCCGCCACGGCTCATCCTCGGTTCGGGCACGCTCGGAGGGCGGCGTGACTTCGAGATCGCCGTTCTTTTTGTAGTTCTTTCGTCGACGAATGAGATATACCAGCGCCATCTCAACGTCCTTGTTGGCAGGAACGATTGGTTTGATGATTCGCTTGATCTCGGCAAACCCATCGGCAAAGGAGATCCGCTGGGCCATGCCAACCTCGCTGTGCGCAAAGAGATAGTCGGCACAGAGGTAGGCAATTCCCCGAGAACGTCGGTCCTCGCCGCCGTCACGCACCTCTGCATCGAGCGCTGCGAGACGGTGGAGCAGTTCGTCGCGGAACTCCGGCTCGCGTTTCACGAGCTCGTTGAAGTGCGGCAAGACATGCGGGAAGAGCCCAAAACCCATGCACATCTCGAGGATTGGCGCAGCAAACCCCGACAGCAGAATCTTGAAGAGCTCTTCGGTCATCCGCGAGTATGGAGTATCGGCAAGCAAATCGGCCGAGCGCTTGATCGTGCGCTTGAGCTTCCAGGGCAGTTTGAAATTTGTCGAGCACGCGTACTTGATTGCCCTGATCATACGAACAGGGTCTTCGGCAAAAATCCGGTCAAGCGGAATAAGGTTCTGCACCTTTCGATCGCGAATGTCTTTGACTCCGCCGACGTAGTCGATCACCCTCTCTTCTACAGGGCAATAGTAGAGAGCGTTAAAAGTGAAGTCGCGACGAAAGACGTCTTCCTCGATATCACCGTACTCGTTTTGGAAACCCGCCGAGGTTTCGCTGCGGAACGTTGAGACTTCGATGATCTTGTCCCCAAAGAAGATGTGCACGAGACGAAAGCGCTTGCCGATTACTCGCGAGTTACGGAAGAGCCGTCGAATGCGATTGGGCTGCGCGTCGGTCGCAATGTCGAAGTCTTTCGGCTTTTTCCCAATCAAGAGATCACGCACGGCTCCGCCGACGATGTAGGCATGGTGGCCTGCCCCCCGTAGCCTACGAATGATCTTGATCGCGTCGTGATCTACGTCTGCAGTGTCAATCGAGTGTTCGTCTTTGGTGTAGATAACGGCTTGGCGCACCGCCCTGCCGTCGGGATTTTTGGCGTATCGAACGAGCAAAAGAACCTCACGAGATAGTACGTAGAAGTATGGGGGCGCAAGCCGCCCGGGTCAAGACACCCGGGCCTTGGTGACAATGGCGGCGCCCAGAGTTTGGCCCGGAATCGCCGGCTATGGGTTCGGCGGCGTCTCAGGTTCGGCAGGAGCGTCGATCTTCTTGGCAAGCGCTCGTTTGGCAATGCGAGTCACGTAGATCGTGACGGCAATCGTCGCGAGCAACCCCACCACGAGCAGAATCCACTCGCCGAGAGTGCGTGACCGATCGCCCGCGCCGAGCGTCGCGAGGTCGCCGGCAAGCGTACCGATGTAGACGTACATCACGGTACCGGGGAGCATGCCAATCCACGAGGCAAAGAAGTAGTCACGGAGGGAGACCTTGGTCAGACCGTACGCGTAGTTGAGCATGTTGAACGGGAAAATCGGGCTCAATCGCGTGAGTCCAACGATTTTCCAGCCCTCGCGGCCCACGGCCTCGTCAATCGCGGCGAAGCGCTCGTTACCGGACACCTTCGTGGCAACCCAGCCTCGCGCGAAGTATCGCCCGACGAGGAACGCTGCCGTGGCCCCGAGCGTCGAGGCAACCGAGACGTAGATCGACCCGAACACAACCCCATACACGAAACCGGCGCCCAGCGTCAGAATCGAACCTGGAATAAACAGGACGGTTGCGACAATGTAGACACCAACAAAGACGAGCACGCCCACAGTACCCTGACCTCGGATCCACTCGAGAACATTTCGCAGGTAGGTGTTGAAGTCAAAGACGATCGCTGCGGTGACCAACGCGGCAACGACAACGACCAAAACAACAATCTTGAGCAGTGATCCCTTCTTTGCCATTACTTGTAGCCCTCCCCGCCGTCGCCGCGATAGCCAAACAGGAACCGCAGCATACCACGAACACGATCGTTGAAGAGTTTCGGAGCCATGTACGAAGAGATGCTCTTTTTGTGAAGCTCACTCATGTTTGGGTAGGGGAAAATGGGCGACATGAGCTTTGATGCCTTCCACTGCTGCCCAACCGCAAACAGATGCGGGGTAATCAACTCTCCGGCGTGAAACCCAACGAGCTGCGTACCGATGATGCGGTCTCTCTTGTCGAGCAGGATCTTGAGCTTGCCGCGACGTTCACCCTCGGCCTTCGAGCGATCGGTCTCGTCGAACGCCTTTACGATAGTCTTATAGTCGATGCCTGCCTGGGTCGCGCGAAGCTCGTTATAACCAACTGAGGCAAGCTCAGGATCAGTGTACGTACACCACGGGACGGTGTCGTAGTTCATCTTGCCGCCGACATGGAGGCCAATTCGCCGCACCGCGACGCTACCCTCTGCGCCGGCTACGTGGGTAAAGAGGAACTTCCCGTTCACGTCGCCTACCGCGAGAATGTGTGGCTGTGAGCTCTGGAGCTTCTCATTCACCGTAATAAAGCTGCGTTCCACGTTGACGCCGGCCTGCTCGAGGCCCAGCCCCTCAGTGTTCCCTTGACGACCCACCGCCATGAGAATCTCGTCTGCCTCGATCACGACCTCGCGACCGTCGTGCTCGGTAAGAACCACACGCTTTGTTGCGCCGCTGTTCTCGACACGCTCGATCTTCACGCCAAGCTCGAGCCTAATGCCGTCTTCGACAAGTCGATCTTGTACGATAGCCGCCATGTCCTCGTCCTCGCGAGGAAGAACGTGCATCGCGATATCGATGATGGTGACTTCGGCGCCAAGCCGTCGAAACGCCTGGCTCAGTTCCACACCAATCGGACCGCCGCCAATCGTCACGAGGCGCTTCGGAAGCCGCGGCAGCGAGAAGGCGTCTACGTTGGTGATATAGCCCGCCTCATCCAACCCAGGGATCGGCAACGCGCTCGGGCCGCTGCCGGTGGCGACAACGATCTTCTTCGCACTTATTCGCGTCTCACCGTTGAGTTCGATCTCGTGCGGCGAAAGAAACTTCGCATCGCCAAAGAGCACCTCTGCGCCGAGCTTGGAAAAGCGCTCGGGAGAATCCTCCTGTTGAATTTCGTCAACCACTGAGGCGATACGCTTGTTCACCTCCGTCATGTCGACCGGCATTATCTTTGCCGCAGGAAGGCCGTAGCGATCGGCGTGCTGCATCTGGTGGTAGACGCTCGCCGTCTTGAGCAGCGTCTTACTCGGCACGCAGCCGTAGTGCAGACAGTCGCCCCCGAGACGCTCCTTGTCGATGAGAGCCGTCTTCATCCCCAGTTGGGAGAGCCCGACCGCCGCGGTGAGCCCCCCCGCCCCGCCGCCAATCACAATCGCATCATGCGAGAACTTGGCCATATAAACTCCCGGGTATATAGTATATTCTGAAAATGGTCATGAATCTCACGCTCGTCAATAGAAATTTCTCAAGCGAGCTATTTCATTGTACCTTCCGATCATGAAAGCTCGCGCGCTCCCGCGCAGGCTCGTAGCGCTTCTCGCATGGCTCGTCATTGCCTGCAGCGCGGTCACTGCACAAGAGTCAGACCTCACCATTGACGCTGCGATCGGTTTTGGCGGAGTGTTCCGCGCCGGTACGTGGACGCCCGTCTACATTACCGCCTCGAACATTGGACAAAACTTTGATGGGATCATTCGAGTCCAGGTGCAGCGAGGCGCACGATTCGGCGATCAACGGACCACGGTTACCTACGAGCGAGAGATGGAACTGGTCTCGGGAGGATCAAAGGCCTACTCGTTTGTGCTCCCGCTCTCGACAACCGTCTATCCAATACGGATTACAGCCGTGGAAGACGGTGAAGTCCGATTTCGGGAGGATGTCGAGCTCGCCGGAAAGAGTGTACCCGGCACGCTTATGCTTGCGCTCTCGAGACGCCCCACACTCGACTTTCTTCTCCCGCTCTACAATAGCGAAAACGAGCGGAGCCTCGACATTGCCTACCCTCTGTCGGTGTTTCTTCCCGACCAGTGGCACGGCTACGACGGGGTAGATCTCGTAGTGGTCCACGACGCCCGTCTCTCTGAACTGACCGAGAATCAGATTACCGCACTCCGCGATTGGACTGCGGCCGGCGGACGGCTCGTGATCTCCGCCGGAACGCATTATGGCCCGGCAGATGGTGAGGCATTGGCTCCGTTCGGCGCTTTTGCCCCGCGCGAACTCGGTGTTGGAGCAGTACAAGAGTCCGGACTGCTCGAGGTAGGACTTCCCATTGCGCCGGAAGAACGACGGACCGACGTAGCGTTGACCACGTTCGAACGCGATCGGCAGGGCGTCCAGCGCATTCCCTTTGGGCTCGGCGACATCATCTTGCTGCCCTTTGATTACGCGAGTTTTGTGCGCGTTGCTCCCCGAACAAGCGTAGCCCTGTGGAACTCGATCATGCAGGCAGGAAGCTCGCTCGACGGGCTGCCAACCGAGCTCCGTCGGCGCGTCTTCGAGATCGACCTGCTTGCGAACCAACTGCAGTTGCCCGTCTACGAGTTTCCGTCGCGTTTTTTGGTGGGCGGACTGTTCGCAAGCTACTTGGTTGCGTCTGTGTTTCTGCTCTACTGGCTCAAGTCGAGCCGCAGCGCTGTCCGACGATGGTTCGGCATGCCGACACTGGTTGCCGCAGTTGTCGCGGTGTCGATCGCGGGCCACGGAGCGCTTACCGTTACCATGCAGCCCGATGAGACACTCTTTTTGAGCATCGAGCAGGCCGTTCTCGACGGCAGTCAAGAGTACGCGACGGTCACCCGCGACAGCGTGGTTTTTGCCCGGGGGAGTGAGACATACGAGATCTCCCATCCGGGATATCCACTCGTTATACCGCTCGACGAGCACGACCAGGTGATAGCCCGAGGCCCAGACAGCCTGAGCACGCGAGTCGCGACCGAGCGATGGGGACATCGCAACGCAGTGGCAATGAACGTCGTACCGCTCTCAGTCACGTTTCGCGGCGCCGCCGGCGAGCGTTACAACACGTTTACGATCCATAATCGCTCGGAGCATACACTGACCGAGTCGCTCATTTTGGCGCACGGCTATCCGCACCGGGCCGGGACCCTCCCACCCGGCGCAGAGCTCGAAGTCACGCAACAACTCGAGCGGAATCGGAGTTTCGACGAGATTGACTGGCAATCGTACGTTCCCAAGGATCGACTTGCAGTGCATCGCGCCCGGCTCTTGGGCGATCTCGCGCGAAGACAGCGCTTTGACAACGAGGATGCACCCGACGCTGTCCTCATTGCGTGGCCTGACGAGCCCTTGCTTCCCGTCGAGGTCTCTCCGGATTTTTACCAGGATGTTCGGATGAACGTTCTCACGATGCCGCTCATGCTTGACCGGCCCGTCCGGGGAGACGCCCCGTGAGTAACCCGGTCCTCGAAGAGTCGGCCGCGGTCTATCTCCGTCGCCGAGAATATCTGCTCCTGCACAGCCTCTACCTAATCGTTTCTGCGGTATTCGTTCTCATGGTGTGGCCGGCTCGAAGCTATATGTACTTTTTCCGAACAGAGACGGTACCTGCAGCATTTCTGGCGACCACAGTGTTTCACGTTCTCGCGCTCGCGGGGGCAAACATGTACATTGGAATGGATCGGCTCGCAAACACTGAGATCATTCGTTACTCAGAGTGGCTCGAGCGCACCTCTCTCCCAGTTCGCGCTTTAGCCGCCGGCAAGTTGGCGGCCGGACTCTTGCATTCGCTCTTTCTGACGCTCCTTGCAGCGCCGTTCCTCGTCGTGGCCGCAGGACCATCAGGGGTCACAATAACAACCGTGACAAGCTTGCTGCCGTTGCTCTTTCTGACCGGCTTTGCGTGCCGCGTGGCGGGCCAGGTTGTCAGTCACCTCGGAGAAGAGTCGTACTTTGTCCGCACGATCGCCGGATGGTTCTTTATGGTGCTTCTGTTCCTGCTCTCGATTCAAGTCTACCAGCCGATTAATCCCATTGTGGTCGTCACGGGGCAACTGCAGGCGCTCGAGCCGGGCGTGGACGCCGCGGGATCGCCTGCAATACCACTCTGGGAGGCACTGCTCGCGCTCGCCCTCCTGACCGGAGGCTTGATTTTGATATACTGGGTCGGACTCACGCGACATCGACATCGGGCCGAACGAGGTGCCAATGGATAGCTCACGCACACCCCAGCTCAATGCTCTCGCTCGTATGCTCGAGATGCGCCTTCGCCTCAAACGCTTCTTTCGCTACGGCACAGCAACCCTCGCGGTCGCGTTTGGCGCCTCGATGCTCGCGACGGTCGCAACAATCGCCTTCACACTCGAGCTCCCGCTCGTCCGCCTCGTCACGATCGCAGTGGGTATGGCCATTGCGGCTGCCCTTCTCGCTGCGGCCGCCACGCGCATCGATCCAGCACGACTCCTGATCGACGCGGATCGGCGCTACGAGACGAAGTCGCTTCTCATTTCAGGGTATCAGTTTGGAAACGAGCCTGCGGTTGCAACCCACGAAGAGCAGGCGTTCCGCGATGCGGTAATCGAACAGGCCGAGAAACGCTCAAACGGGGTGAAGCCGGAGGAGGTGTACCCCTTCGCGATGCCGCGAATGGCGAGCACGGCCGCCGCGCTCTTTGTGGCGCTCGCGATCGGAATGGTACTCGAGCTCAGCGGTTGGTTTGACCAAGTTGCGCCGCCGGTAATCGAGCAGTCAATTGCGATCGAGGACGCGGGACAGCGCCTTGCTGAGCGCGCAACCGACAACGAGGCACTCCGCGAGCTTGCCGAAGAGATGCAGCGCCTCGGGCAGGCGTTGCGCGAGAATCAGATCCCCGGGGACGAGGCACGCCGCCGCATCGAGGAGCTCGGTCGCGACATCGAGGAGCAGATCCGGAACCTCGAGCGGACCCGTCCATTCGAGACGGAGGAGCAAGAGCTTCCACCTCGGGCCGAAGAGACGGTTCGCAGGGCGCTCGAGCGCGGTATGAGTCGCGGCGAGGTAATGGACTTCTTCACGCGAATGCGTGCCGAGGGCGAAACGATGCCGGACATGATTGACGCCCTCGAGGAGGCGACACCCGATCGGGCCCCCGATACCAATCTCGGACTCGAGCGCGATCAGATGGACGAGCTGATCGATCAGCTCAACCGACCACCGCCTTCAGAGGACGCCGACTCCGACATCGTAAACGAACTCGAAGAGAGTCAACGAATCGTGGAGCAGACGGGGCAGGGACTCGCGGAGCTCAGCCAAGGTGAGGACAATCAAGTCGGCGCCGCCGCCGAGGAAGGAGTCTCTCGTGGTGGTGGCAGCGACGAAGAACGAGAGGAACAGCCCGACTCTTCGGGGCAGTCGCAATCCGGGACCGAGAGTGAGGGGCAGCAGGGCGGTGACGCGGCGGTGGCCGACGCAACGGGCGACGACTTTACCCGAATCGAGGATGCCAGTCCGATTTTCCGCGAGCTCGATGGAATCGTGACGAACGACACGATCATGGACATTATCATCCGCGAGATGCCTTCGGAGGCGACATCGCAGCTCAACGAGCAGGAACGTGATGCCGCCTTTGAGCGCGTGATCGAACAGGCAATGGAACGCGAACAGCTACCGCCGGAGGCGCAGCGGCTCGTGCGAAACTACTTCTTGCGAATTACACGAATGAATCAAAACGAGGAGAACAATGAGCAATCAGAGTGATTGGGACCCAAAGATCCAAGAGCGAGCGCTCGAGGCCGGCGAGAAAATTCGACTCATCCAAGCGGAGATGGCCCGCCACATCGTGGGTCACGCCTCGCTTATGGAGCAGATCATCATCTGCCTGATGTGCCGTGGCCACGCGCTGCTCGAGGGCGTCCCGGGACTGGGAAAGACCTTTCTCATCAAGACGTTCGGAGACGTCCTCGACCTGACAACGACGCGGATCCAGTTTACCCCAGACCTCATGCCGGCCGATATCGTCGGCACCAATGTGCTCGTCCGCGACGAGGAGGGGAACCAGCTCATTCAGTTCCAGAAGGGGCCGATTTTTTCCCAGGTGCTCTTGGCAGACGAGATCAACCGGGCAACGCCGAAGACGCAGTCGGCGCTACTCGAGGCAATGCAGGAGTGCAACGTAACGGTAGCCGGAACCTCGTACCGACTTGGCCCTCCCTTCATCGTCCTCGCAACCCAGAACCCGATCGAGATGGAAGGAACGTATCCGCTTCCCGAGGCGCAGCTCGACCGCTTCTTCTTCAAGCTCAAGGTAGAGTATCCGGCGGCAGAGGAGCTCCTGACGATTATCGAACGCACAACGGGCGCAGAACTCGAGAAGCTGACGCCGGTCCTCACGACGCAAGAGGTCGTCGAGTACCAGGAGTTCATTCGCGCCGTGCCGGCCTCGGCTGCGGTAAAGGAGTATGCGGCGCGGCTCGTGTTCGCGACGCACCCGGGCCGCGAAGGTGCGCCGGAAGAGGTCAACCGCTTTGTTCGCTACGGCTCGAGCCCGCGTGGCGCCCAGAGTTTGATTCTCGCCGCGAAGGTCTACGCGCTTCTCGATGGCCGATTCAACGTGAGCTTCGACGACATACGGAAAGCCGCGCTGCCCTCCCTTCGGCATCGACTCATCCTGAGTTTCCAGGGCGAGGCTGAAGGGATCGATCCCGACACAATTGTTGCCAAGGCTATCTCTGCGACCTCGGAGGCCGGCTGATTGAGCGCGTTTTTTGACGAGGAGTTTCTGCGAAGACT
The DNA here is from genome assembly GCA_048624115.1 of Spirochaetota bacterium. Taxonomy (GTDB): domain Bacteria; phylum Spirochaetota; class Spirochaetia; order DSM-27196; family SLST01; genus SLST01. Next base: position 227 of record JBMCTC010000060.1, on the reverse strand, counting down.
CGAACAGCTCTCGCTCCTGGCCCGGAAGGTTCGTTCCGGCGCGACACGGGGCGAGAACATCTCGATCAATCGCGGAGCCTCGCTCGAGTTTGCAGACTATCGGCTCTACCAGCCGGGCGATGACTTTCGATACCTCGACTGGAATATCTACAGCCGGCTCAATCGACTCTTTGTGAAGATTTTCAGCGCGGAAGAAAACCTCAACGTCCACATTTTGATCGACACGA
>JBMCTC010000059.1:0-13705 GCA_048624115.1 Spirochaetota bacterium | reverse complement strand
GACTGAGCTACAGGGGCACAGTAGCCGGAAAAGTACCAATCGACCCGGAGCGAGTCAAGCAACAAGCTTGCCGAATACACTCTTTTCGGGCGAACGGAATCGCGGTAGGATGCACGTAATATAATGAAGGAGTTCGAAATGAGCGACCGATTTGGTGAATGGCGAGAAGAGTTTCGTGTGCGCGGAGACAGGGCAGTCCATCGCGTCAAGGAACTGATCAAGGAAGGAAAGGCTCGCAAAATTATCGTAAAGAAGCCGAATGGCGAGGTGATCAAGGAGATTCCGCTGAACACGGGGGTGGCAGTCGGCGGCGTAGCAACCGTGTTTGCTCCGCTTCTCGTCGTCATTGGTGCGGCCGCAGCACTCCTCTCGGAGGTCAGGATCGAGGTGGTGCGAACCGACGCGGGCGACGGGCCGGATGACCACACAACCGCCGGAGATGACTTCTACTAAAAAAGCCGCATCCGACGACCAACTGTCACCGGTGCGGCTTTCCGATTGCGCTACGTTTGCCCGGCGGTGCTGCCGGGGCGCAGTTGTGTTAGCCGAGCTGGCCCTTGAGCTCCGACGCCCACTTCTTGACGCGCTCGTCTGTCAGGTCACTCTGATTATCCTCGTCAATTACGAGCCCGATGAATTTTCCGTCCTTCTCCGCCTCCGAGTTGTCGTACTCGTAGCCGTCGGTCGAAGTATGTCCAACAATCGTTCCACCCTGCTCTTCGACCTTCTCAGCGAGGACAGCCATTCCATCTACAAACGTGTCGCCGTAGTTCTCCTGGTCCCCGAGGCCGAGGATCGCGACTTTCTTGCCCGAGAAGTCCACATCATCGAGATTGGGAAGGAAGTCTTCCCAGTCGTCCTGAAGGTCGCCGGCGCCCCACGTCGAGGTTGCGAGAACAATCCCGTCGTACTGGCCAAAGCTGTCTGCGTCTACGTCGGTAATGTTATGCAGATCGCCGCCGATCTCCGACTGGAGTTTTGCAGCGACGTCCTTTGTGTTGCCCGTAGATGATCCGTAGAAAATTCCGATAGCCATAATTCCTCCTGATTACCAAACATACCCGACTATGCTGCCGGGCGAGTGTCGATAAACGCTCTGCTGGTACTCCAGATACTATGATTTGAAGTATTGGGTGTCAATGAAACCAAGCAGCCCTCTTGTGGTGCTATATCTGATCCTTGAGGGTAGCGACCCACGCACTAATTCGGTCCTGCGACTGGTCGGACTGGTTATCCTCGTCCAGGGCAAGTCCCATGAACTTCCCGCCCTCCGCTGCTTCCGAACCGTCGAATGTGAACCCATCGGTACTCGTGGGACCGATCAGCGTTGCCCCTTGGTCGCGGGCAGCCTTGGCGACGATGCCCATCGCGTCTACGAAGGTGTCTGGGTAGTTCTCCTGATCCCCCAAACCAAACACGGCGACCTTCTTCCCACTGAAGTCCATCTCCTCAAGTGTCGGCATAAAGTCCTCGAAGTCGTCCTGCAGGTCTCCGGTTCCCCACGTAGAGACCCCGAATATGATGACGTCGTTCTCGAGGATCTCGTCTTCCGTTGTGTTGGCGATATTGATAGCCGAGACTTCTCCACCTCCAAACGCTTGCGCAATGCGCTCTGCCGCATCTTCCGTGTTTCCCGATGACGAACCGAAATAGAGACCGATCTTAGCCATGATTTCCTCCGCCGCTACTGTAGACTTCACGACGAATGTGGTCAACGGAATTGGAAAGAGTCGAGAGCCTGTCACACGCACTCGCCGCGACGTGCTACGATGCGCTATGCAAGAGGTCAAGACCGGTGAAGTTCAGTCCGTCTGCAGAGCCGCAGCAGCGTGGATGGTTTCGAGAATCGCAGCCGCACTCAACGAACGCGGCGAGGCGCTCCTTGCCCTGCCGGGCGGAAACTCGATCAAGCCGCTCATCCGGGAACTCGCGTCTGCACTCGAAAAGGAGCAAGACCTGCTCGCCTCGGGAATCACGGTGTTCCTGGCCGATGAACGAGTGCTGCCGTCGGGTCACGAAGAGCGGAACGACGCGCTGGTCGCCGCGCTCTTCCGCGCATCAGGAGTGACGGCCCAGGTCGAAACCTACGTGGCGCCCGAGAATCGAAGCAAGGCGGGAGTCTTCATCGCGAAGCCGCCCCTCGAGGAAGAAGCCGCGAGCCCCGACCGCGCGGCCGAGCGCTACTCAGAAGAGTTTGCGAGTGCCGGGGGAACAATCGACCTCGCGGTCCTCGGCGTAGGCGAGGACGGGCACATCGCCTCGCTGTTCCCCAACCACCCGCTTCTCGGAAGCAATGAGCACGGTTACGCCGCGATAACCGATAGTCCAAAGCCCCCACCGCAGCGGATCACGCTCCTGCCCAAGAGCATTGCCGAGGCCCGCGCCGCGGTTGCGCTCTTCTTTGGCGAGCGTAAGCGCGACGCGCTTCGCGGTTTTCTCTCCGGCGACGCCGAGCCAACCTCGCTTCCCGCCAGTCTCGTGAAGTCGGTGGCGGACCGCCTCATCCTAACCGACCAGATCGACCTCGTAGACTCTCGTTGAATGCTCGTGGACGCCATGACCGAGCACCCGTTCGCGAATCACTGCGTGACGAGTTTCCGAAAGCAAAAAACTGTGCAATACTAAAGCAAATCAAAACCAAAACAAAAGGAGAACGGTAATGGCAAATATCGACTCATTAAAAAGCGTCGGACCACAAAAGCGATTAAGAGGCCAACTCCCCAAGATCGGCATTCGTCCCACGATTGACGGGCGCTTAGGCGGCGTGCGAGAGAGCCTCGAAGACCAAACCATGAACATGGCGAAGAACGCGAAGGAGCTCCTCGAGACGAACCTTCGTCACGCGAACGGACTTCCGGTAGAGGTTGTAATCGCCGATTCGACCATCGGTGGAGTGGCAGAGGCGGCCGCATGCCAGGAGAAGTTCGAGCGCGAGGGCGTCGGGGTCTCGATCACGGTGACTCCGTGCTGGTGCTACGGATCAGAGACCATGGACATGACCCCGAGCATCCCGAAGGCCGTCTGGGGATTCAACGGAACCGAGCGACCCGGAGCCGTCTATCTGGCCGCGGTACTCGCAGGGCACGCGCAGAAGGGCCTTCCCGCCTTTGGCATCTACGGCAAAGACGTGCAGGACGCGGGCGACGAGTCGATTCCGAAGGACGTGGAGGAGAAGCTCCTCCGATTTGCTCGAGCAGGCCTTGCCGTTGCAACCATGCGCGGAAAGAGCTACCTCTCGATGGGCGGCGTCTCGATGGGCATCGCCGGCTGCTACGTAACCGAGCCCTTCTACAAGAAGTACCTCGGCATGCGAAACGAGTACGTCGACATGAGCGAGTTCATTCGGCGGATCGAAGGCGAGATCTACGACAAGGACGAGTACAAGAAGGCACTCGCCTGGGTCAAAGAGAACTGCCCCGAGGGACCCGATCCCAACGAGAACGACGCGCAGCGAACGCGCGAGCAGAAAGACTCCGACTGGGAGACGGTCGTCAAGATGACGCTCATTGCCCGCGACCTGATGGTCGGAAATCCCAAGCTCGCCGAGAAGGGATTTGGCGAAGAGGCCCTCGGTCACAACGCGATCTCCGCAGGATTTCAGGGACAGCGGCAGTGGACCGACTTCATGCCAAACGGCGACTTTATGGAAGCGGTGCTCAACACCAGCTTTGACTGGAACGGTATCCGACAGCCCTACATCGTCGCGACTGAGAATGACAACCTAAACGCGACGAGCATGCTCTTTGGCCATCTCCTAACTGGAACGGCTCAGATCTTTGCCGACGTGCGAACCTACTGGAGCCCCGAGGCGGTAGAGCGGGTGACGGGCAAAAAGCTCACCGGCCAGGCGGAGAACGGCATTATCCACCTCATAAACTCCGGACCCGCAACCCTGGATGGAACGGGCCAGCAGGAAAAGAACGGGAAGCCCGCGATGAAGCCCTTCTGGGAGATCACTCCCGAGGAGGCAGGGAAGTGTCTCGACGCCACCGAGTGGTGCCCGGCGGAGACCGGTTATTTCCACGGCGGCGGATACTCGACCCGTTACAAGACACGCGGCGGCATGCCTGTCACGATGAGCCGCCTCAATATTATTGACGGTCTTGGCCCCGCGCTTCAGATTGCCGAAGGTTGGACGGTCGAGCTCGACTCCGATATCCACGACACGCTCGACAAGCGCACGAACTTCACCTGGCCGACGACCTGGTTTGTCCCCAGGCTCGCCGACAACCCACGGTTCAAGGACGTCTACAGCGTCATGGCCAACTGGGGCGCGAACCACGGCGCAATCGGCTTTGGCCACTTCGGCGCCGACCTGATCACCCTTGCAAGCATGCTGCGAATCCCGGTCTACATGCACAACGTACCCGAGGAACAGGTCTACCGCCCATCGGCATGGACCGCCTTTGGAATGGACCTCGAGGGAAGTGATTTCCGAGCGTGCGCAAACTTTGGTCCTTTGTATAAGGATTAACAAAGATTTTGGGCGTTCCCTGCAGTGCCGGCTTGCGCCGACACTGCAGGTCGGACCCTCCAGGGGTTCCGTCTGACGAACGGCGCGCCGTCCGTCAGACCCGCTTCGCGGCCCTTCCGGCTCCTAACGCGAGGTCATCACCAAGGATCGAGTGGACTGATCTCCGGGCCAAAGCGGGCCCCGCTGTCGACGGAGACGAAGGCAGGCATTGACACGTATTACGTGCGCACATACTATGTGTGAGTGAACATCACCCTTTCGGCAGACAGAGAGCTGGTGGAAAAGGCGCGGGAGTACGCCGCCGCGCACGGAACCTCGGTAAACCAGCTCGTCCGCGACTATCTCGAGCGCCTCGTGGGAGAAATCAGCGCAGATGAGGCCGCTTCCGCATTTGCCTCGTTCGCGCGGGAACACGCCGGCACGTCCTCCGGTGCGCGAATCACCCGGGAGGATATCTACGCCGAGCGAATGCGATCGGTCACCGGTGAATGAGCAAACACTTCATTGACACGAACGTGATCGTGTACGCCAACGACAGCGCTAATCCCGACAAACAGGAGCGCGCGATCGAGTGCGTGAGCTCGCACATGCGGGACGGGACAGGGGTTCTTTCAACCCAGGTGCTCATGGAGTATACCGCAGTCGCGGTGTCCAAACTCGGGCAGAAGCGGGAGGTCGTCACAGCCCAGCTCGACTTGCTCGACCGGCTGGAGGTAGTCCAGGTCAACGGCGCGCTCATCCGTCGCGCGCTCGAGCTTCTGCCTCGATTCTCGCTTTCGTTCTGGGACGCCGTCATCCTCTCGGCAGCTATCACGGCGCGGTGCCCCGTTCTGCTCACCGAGGATCTCTCCCACGGCCAGACGCTTGCCGGAGTCGAGGTCCGAAACCCGTTCCTGTGACCTTCGGCGCACTCCTGCGGCGAGTGGCCACGAGCTTCGTCCAGAACCCACTGATCTGGGCCTTCCCTCCAGGGGTTCCGTCTGACTCCTAACGCGACAGTTTCAACCGAATGTCGGTCGAGCTCGTTGCATCACGACCTCCAAGTCTCAGATGTGGATACTGAAATGGATATCGCGGAGTTTTTAGGCTTCACATAGGGCATTTCCCCACTCAGAGAGGACGCCTCGGCCCCCTCTGCTCGGCACTCCTCTCTCCTGCCCTATTGCGCAACCCGCGGCGCTACGCTATATTCAAAAGTAAATCGAAAGCGGAAAGTAAATGTTTCAGAACCTAAGCGAACGCGAAAAGCAAACGCTCGACCTCCTGATGGAGGAAGAGGGGATCTCGGTAACTGAGATCGGGAAGCGACTCTCGGTATCGACGGTGACAGTGCGCTCGGTTCTAAACTCGCTCAGTGACAAGGGAGTGATCCTGCGGACCTGGGGCGGCGCGAGTCCGGCCTTTCATCCGGAGATACTCGAGCGGCAGAAACGGCATCAGGAGACTAAGGCAAAGATTGCCGAGGCGGCGGCCGCGATGGTGAGTGACGGGGATGCAGTGATGGTCGAGGCGGGCACGACAACGAGCATGATTGGGCGCTACCTCTTTGGACGGCGAGACCTGCACGTCGTGACGAACTCGATGCTCTTTTTGGCGTACGGGCGGGCGAATCCGGCCCTCGGCGTCACGGTGGTGGGAGGCAGCTTTCAGGCAGTCACCGAGTCGCTCGTCGGGCCGATTGCGCTTCGCGAGCTCGAGCAGTTTCACGCCCGCCTCGCCTTTGTGGGAACCGACGGCTTCAGCCTCAAGCACGGCGCAACCACACACCTCGTAGAAGGGGCGGAAATCGTTCGAAAGATGGCAGAGCACGCAGACGAGGTCGTACTCCTTGCCGACAGTAGCAAGTACGGGCAGACCGGCTTTGCCCGCGTGCTCGAACTCTCTGTGTTTGACTGTGTAATAAGTGATTCCGACCTCCCGGAGAACGCTCGCTATGAGCTCGAAGAAGCCGGAATCAAACTGAAGTTGGTGGACATAAAAGCAAAGGAGAAATGATGGCAAGCGAAGTGCTCCTGCCCAAACAGGGCAACAGCGTAGAAAGCTGCATTATTGTCGAGTGGAAAGTCAGCGAAGGTGACGCGGTCTCCACCGGAGACGTCATCCTCGAGGTAGAGACCGATAAAGCAACGATGGAGGTCGAGTCTACCGCGGACGGAGTGCTCTTGAAGCAACTCGTCGCAGAGGGAGACGACGTCCCGGTGCTTTCACCGATTGCCGTGGTCGGCGAGAAAGGTGAGAAGGTCGATCTGCCGGCGTCGACCGATGAGTCGAACGCTCGCAAGACAACGGACACCAAGGCCCCAACCGTCGCGTCTGAGAGCGACTCAACAGACACGGGCTCGGCAGCAACAAGCGGCCCCGCAGCCCAAACCGCCTCGTCCGGCGCATCCGGGCGCAGTCGCGGCGGCGCAAAGATTAGCCCGCGGGCGCGACGATTGGCCGAACAACGCAGCGTTGCCTACGAGGGGCTCTCGGGCTCCGGGCCGGGCGGACGGATCATGGTGCGTGACATCGAGGCCGCGCCGGCCGGAGGTGTTGCAGCCGCGGGGGGTGCCGGCACCGGAGGTGTGGCAGCACCGAGCGGTTCGACGGCGAGCGGTGGCGGCATCGCCGGCGCGGGGGTTACACACCGCGGCGCGGGCGAAGCACGCGTGACCGGGAGCGAGCAAATCAAGGGTGTGCGCAAGCTCATCGCAGAGCGGATGCACCACTCCCTCACCTCTACCGCACAGCTCACGATGGACGCGGCGGCAGACGCTCGCTCAGTTCTCTCGTACCGCAAGCGGCTCAAGGCGAGCGATGACGAGCGGTTGCAGTCGATCTCGATCAACGACCTCATTCTCTTCGCAGTGAGCCGAGCAGTGGCCGCCTCGCCCGAGATGAACCGAACGTTCGAGAACGGTACGGTAACCCACTACGAGGGCGTGAACCTCGGCTTTGCGGTAGACGGACCAAAGGGCCTCGTCGTGCCGGTGATCAAAGGCGCGGACACGATGAGCCTGGCAGAGCTCGCCGCACGGGCGCACGAGCTTGCAGCAGCGTGTCAGGCGGGCAACGTCTCTCCCGACGACCTTTCGGGCGGCACCTTTACTGTCACGAACCTTGGGGCGTTTGGAATCGAGCGATTCACCCCGGTCTTGAACCCGCCGCAGGTCGGGATCTTAGGCGTCGGCTCGGTAGTCCATCGACCTGCCCCGGACGGTGAGGGGACGATTCCCATGATGGGGCTCTCGCTCACCATCGACCATCAAATTGTAGACGGAGCGCCGGCGGCGCGATTCCTCCAGCAACTCTCGCGAGAGCTCGCAGACTTCGAGCTCTCGCTTGCACTCTAAAGGAAGGACAGATGCCACAGTCACAGGTAGTAGATCCAAAAGAAGTCAGGAAGGGCGGGAGCGTCACCTTCGGGGAGATCCCGATCAACGCGTACAGCGCGACCGCGAAGCAAGAGATCAAGAAGTACGGGAAAGAGCGCATGACGCGGGCGCTCTACGACATGCTCACGATCCGCGAGTTCGAGACCATGTTGAACGACATAAAGATGACCGGCGCCTACCGCGGGATCGAATATACCCACAAGGGACCGGCTCACCTCTCGATCGGTCAAGAGTCAACCGCGGTCGGAACGGCGATGGAACTCGACGGCAGTGACTTCATCTTTGGCAGCCACCGCAGCCACGGCGAGATCCTCGCCAAGTGCTACAGCGCGATCACCAAGCTCGATGACACCCACCTCGAGCAGATCATGAAGAGCTACTTCGACGGCGAGATCCTCTCTGTCATCGAAGGCGGCGGACAGGACGACACGAAGGACTTGGCCGAGGATTTTGTGCTCTACGGCACACTCGCCGAGATCTTTGCCCGCAAGACCGGATTCAACCGAGGGTTGGGTGGGTCGATGCACGCCTTCTTCGCGCCGTTCGGCAGCATGCCGAACAACGCGATTGTCGGCGGCAGTGCGGACATCGCCTTAGGCTCGGCGCTCTTCAAGCGTATCAATCGCAAGCCGGGAATCGTCATCGCGAGCATCGGCGATGCCTCGATGGGCTGTGGTCCGGTCTGGGAAGCGATGATGCTAAGCTCGATGCAGCAATTTCACACGCTCTGGCCCGAGGACGTGGGCGGTGCGCCACCGATCCTCTTTAACTTTATTAACAACTTCTACGGAATGGGTGGTCAGACCTTTGGCGAGACAATGGGCTTCGAGGTGCTCGCACGCGCCGGCGCCGGCGTGAACAAGGAGATGATGCACGCCGAACGTGTAGACGGGTATAACCCGCTCGCGGTCGCCGACGCTATTGCCCGAAAGAAGGAGCTCTTGCTTGCAGGCAAGGGTCCGGCCCTCATGGACACGATCACCTATCGCATCAGCGGGCACTCACCCTCGGACGCGAGCTCATACCGCACGAAAGAAGAGATCCAGCTCTGGCAAGAGGCGGATGCGCTCAAGAGCTACACGGAGCACCTCGTGAAGTCGGAAGTGATCACCGACTCCGACCTCGGAGCGATGCAAGAGAAGGTGATCAAGAAGATCGAACGTGCGCTCAGGCTCGCGATTGATCTCGAGGTATCGCCTCGCGCCCCGGGAAGCTTTATCGCCGAGGTGATGTTCAGTAACTCGCCGACCGAGAAGATGGAGGACCGAGAGCCCGAAGTTCTCATGACGCTCGAGGAGAATCCGCGCGTAAAGCAGATTGCGCGAAAGAGTCGAAGCGCCTACGACGAGAACGGCAAGGAACTCTCGAAAATGAAGGTGACCGCCTATCGGGACGCGCTCTTCGAGGCGGTTATTCATCGCTTCTACGAAGACCCGACCATGGCCGCCTGGGGCGAGGAGAACCGCGACTGGGGCGGTGCCTTTGCGGTCTATCGTGGACTCACCGAAGCGCTTCCCTATCATCGTCTCTTTAACAGTTCGATCAGCGAGGGCGCGATTGTCGGCTCAGGCGTCGGATACGCGCTCTCGGGCGGACGCGCGCTCGTAGAGCTGATGTACTGCGACTTTATGGGTCGCGCCGGAGACGAGATCTTTAACCAGGCTGCCAAGTGGCAGAGCATGAGCGCCGGCGTCTTGAAGATGCCGCTCGTTGTGCGTGTGAGTGTCGGAAGCAAGTACGGCGCGCAGCACAGTCAGGACTGGACGAGTCTCGTTGCCCACATCCCCGGCCTCAAGGTGATGTTCCCGGCGACTCCCTACGACGCGAAGGGCATGCTCAACCTGGCGCTGCGCGGAACAGACCCGGTTATCTTCTTCGAGAGCCAACGCCTCTACGATATCGGTGAGCAGTTCCACGAGGGTGGCGTTCCCGAGGGGTACTACGAGGTGCCCGAGGGCGAACCTGACGTAAAGCGAGAGGGAAGCGATCTGACAATCGTGACGGTTGGGGCAACGCTCTACGTGGCGCTCGAAGCAGCCGAAGAGCTCGAACAGAAGTACGGAGTCAGCACCGAGGTTATCGATGCACGCTTTATCAACCCGCTCAATACGGCACGAATCGCCGAGAGTGTGGCAAAGACCGGGAAGCTGCTCCTGGCGAGCGACGCGTGTGAGCGCGGAAGCTTCCTGCACAACATCGCCTCGCAGATCACCCAGACCGCCTTTGACGAGCTCGATGGTCCGCCGGTGGTTGTCGGCAGCCGAAACTGGATTACGCCGGCGGTCGAGCTCGAGCCCGAGTTCTTCCCACAGAAAGAGTGGATCATCGACGCGTTGCACGAGCGGCTCTTACCGCTTCCGGGCCACACCGTCACAACCGAGCAGTCGAGCGCCGCGCTGGTAGACCGCTACCAGAACGGCGTGTAGCTTACCAGAAGGAGCAAGAATGAAAACCACAGCAGTACGCATGTACGGCAAGAAGGACCTCCGGCTCGAGACCTTCGAGCTTCCGGAGATCAAGGATGATGAGATCCTTGCCCATATCGTGAGCGACAGCATTTGCATGTCGAGTTACAAAGCCGCAAAACAGGGCTCAGACCACAAGCGCGTTCCCAACGACATTGGTGAGAACCCGGTGCTTATCGGCCACGAGTTCTGCGGCGAGCTCGTGAAAGTCGGAAAGAAGTGGCGGGGCCAGTTTCAAGAGGGCTCACGCTTTGGCATACAGCCGGCGCTCTTCTACGAGGGGGGGCCGGTCGGGATTCTCTCGGCGCCGGGCTACAGCTACCACCACATCGGTGGCGACGCGACCTACATCGTCATTCCCGCCGAAGTCATGGAGCAGGGGTGCCTCCTACCCTACACCGGCGAGGCCTACTTCATGGGTTCGCTCTCAGAGCCGGTGAGCTGCATTGCGGGAGCCTTTCACGCGCAGTACCACACCAAGCAGGGAAGCTACGAGCACCAGATGGGAATAGTCGAAGGTGGGACGATGGCCCTTCTAGCGGGCGTTGGTCCGATGGGGCTTGGAGCGATCGATTACGCGATCCACAATCCGCGAAAGCCAAAGCTGCTCGTTGTGACCGACATCGACCAGGCGCGCCTCGATCGTGCGGAGTCGATCTATACGGTCGAGCACGCAGCCGAACACGGGGTGGAGCTGCACTACCTCAACACACGAGAGATGGCGGACCCCGTTGAAGAGATCAAGAAGATCAACAACGGCAAGGGTTACGACGATGTCTTCGTCTTTGCCCCGGTCAAGCCCGTGGTCGAACAGGGCGATGCGATCCTTGGAAACGACGGCTGCCTCAACTTCTTTGCAGGGCCGACCGACACCGAGTTCAGCGCGAACTTCAACTTCTACAACGTGCACTACGAGGCACACCACGTGGTCGGAACCTCAGGCGGCAACACCGACGACATCAAAGAGGCGCTCGACCTCATGGGCCGCGGGATTGTAAAGCCGGTGGCAATGATCACCCACGTCGGCGGCATCAACTCAGTTGTAGAGACTACGCTCAACCTACCCGACATTCCGGGCGGCAAGAAACTCATCTACACAAACAAGAACCTGCCGCTCGTTGCGATTGACGATTTTGCTGAAATGGGTAAGAACGATCCCTTTTACGCCGAGCTCGCCGAGATCTGTGGCAAGAACAACAATCTCTGGAATGAAGAGGCAGAGAAGTATCTGTTGGAGAATGCCCCGGATATCGAGGCGTAGAAGGAGTGCGACGTGAGCGAGGGTGCCACGGGGCGCCCTCTTTTTTTATGCGAGCATGTTCTGGCCGCCGGTGACCGGCACCGCCTGACCCGTCTCATACTGCTGCTCTACGATGTACAAAAGCGCGCGCATGACATCTTCCCCGGTACAGCCACGGCCGATGGGAACCTTCGCCTCGTATGCGGCACGCACATCCGCAATGCTCTTTGCGCCCGGCACCTTCCCGGCTCGCAGGTACTGCACGAATAGTCCGCGGTCGGGATCGCTCCAGAGGGGGCCGTCCAGGAAGTTCCCGGGGCAAATCGCGTTCACCTTGATCCGGTCCTCTACCAGTTCGAGCGCAAAGCTCTGCACGAGTCCGATTCCGCCGAACTTGCTCCCGGCGTAGGCCCCATTCCTGTTGCTGCCCGTCAAACCACTCTTTGAGTTGATCTGGATGATGTCGGTCATTCGCTCTTTTGGCGCCGAGGCATTCTGGACCGCCATCACCTGTGCGCCATGCTTTACGCAGAGGAAAAATCCGTTGTAGTTCACGCTGGTGACAAAGCCGAAGTCCTTGGCGGTGAGCTCCTTGACGCTGCCGGCCTTGAGGACCCCGGCATTGGCCACAAAGAGATCGAGCCCGCCGGCGCGTGCCACGACCTCGGCAAATAGAGTTTCTACAGACTCCTCGTTCGAGATATCTACAGCGAGCGGATACGTGACCTCGCCCTGCGCCGCGTTGAGCTCGGCGGAGAGCTTTTTTGCTCCGTCGAGGTTCAAATCAGCGATAAAGACCAACGCCCCGTTTGCGACCAAGCCGCGCACGAGCTGCTCGCCAAACCCTTGGGCTCCTCCGGTGACAACGGCCACGCGGCCGGTTACCACCGCCTCGCGACCAACAATCGCCTCGCTTGCCAGAAGCGTTTCGCAGGCACGGTCGGTAAAACCAGAGAGTGTGGCGCCGGTTCGTAACGTCGTGCCGTCGGATAGAACCAGCTCGCGAGGAATGCTCCCGGTTCTCTTGACATGGTCGGAAATCTTTTGAGAGGCAGATTCGGAAACGGCGTTTGCCCCATCCGGCAGCTCTACACCCGCCAAGACGGCATCTTCCGGAACCACGGTTTTACTCGCCTCTCGTGGATCATCCGTCTCGCTGACGAGCAGCGTTGGCGCCGGGCCGTACCGGCAAAGTGCGCCGCGCAGGAGTGGTATGCGGCTATCAAATCGTTTGTTCATCTCTCCTCCAGATATTTGAGAATGAAATGCTATTTGGGAATGAGTTCGGCTGCCCGCTCGGGCGCCCGCGGATCGATCCTTCGACCGACCTCAGCGTAAGCATCGACTCGCTCCTTGAGGCTCGCACCTGACGGGTTGCCCTCGACAAAGAGCGCGTACTGGGGATCGGCCGAGGTGAGTTTCTCATGAGCGATCAGCGCCCAGGTCGAGGTAATGAGGTGCCGGAACTCCGGTTGAAGGATCTCCTCACAGTGAAACGATTGTCGAGAGCTGTTGATATCGACCCCGCTGATTTCCATGAGCTCGTGCTTCTCGCAGAGCGACTGCACGCGCTTCAGCTGTTCGAGCGTATTGCGCGGCGGCATGTAGGTGACCGCCTTGTAGTCGAGTGCGGAGAGCTCCTCGAACAGCTCATCCAGGTACGAGTCTTCGAACTCTTCAGCTTTTTTGTCGCCGGTTGGGCTCTCTCCTACATCGCCGAGGTAGGCATAGGCGGGGATCGCGTTGATGCTGTTGGCAAAATCAACAGCCGTGGAGACGTGAACACATTCGCGCTCGCTCGGCTGCACAAAGAACTCCGTGAGAAACGATCCCTTCATTGCTCCAAGCAAGTCGTAGGCGTAGTGCGGGTTCTTTGTGTCGTCGAGAAATCCCTGCAATTTCTCGGGGAGCGTTCCGGTGACCTTCTCCTCGAGCCACTTCCGCAGCTTCTTCCCCTTCTTGAACTCTTTGATTAGGGCGAGGCTCGCCGCGTAGAGAATATGACGCTCGGTAACTCCCCCACCATCGTTGATCCGCGAGTGCGACAGTACCTGGTCGAAGCTGATCTGCGGGCCTCCGCGGTCAACGAGCAGATGACTCATCGCGGCAGTCTCTACCTTGTTCCGCTTGTTTCGCTCCTCGCGAATCG
>JBMCTC010000058.1:0-14108 GCA_048624115.1 Spirochaetota bacterium | reverse complement strand
CGCACCGGCGGAAGTTGGCCACCGGTCGGCAACGGTCTGTCATCTCGGAAACATCGCCATTCGTCTCGGGCGGAAGCTGCGCTGGGACCCACAGCACGAGCAGTTTATCGACGACCTCGAGGCAAACCGGCTTCGCGATCGCGATGTCCGACCGATTCCTCCCCGACGTCCCGAAACCACGTGAACATCGACCGAGAGCTGCTGCCCCTGATACTCGCGCAATGGTTTCCCACCATCGCAAGTCCGCGGGAGCTCTCACGGGTGCCCTACCTCTGCGACGAGTACGAGTCGGAGTTTTGCGCCTCGATCAGAATCGATACGGAGATGGTCGCCGCGAGTTGTCGGGCGGGCTTTTTGCCGATGAGCGAGGACTTCACCGGTCACGACGTGCTACTGGTCAAGTGCCACGAACTCCGGGCCGTCCACGACCTCGACGCGTTCCACGTATCCAAGAGCGACCGTCGTCGCGCCCGCGACCTCGACTTTGCGATCAGCAACGACGTCGCAGACTGCCTTGTCGCAATTGTCTCGCATCACCGGCAACGCTGGCTAACCGATCCGCTGTGCGAGGCGCTTGTCGAACTCGCCAAGACGCCCCGCTTGGGTGTGCACGTTCACAGCATTGAGATCTATCGCGGTCCCGATCTGGTCGCCGGCGAGATCGGCTACACCTGCGGCGCCGTGTACACCAGCATGGCCGGCTTCTATCGTCTGAGCGGAGCCGGGAAGGTGCAGTTGCTCTGCCTCGGGATGCTACTCGCTCGGGGCGGGTATGCGTTCTGGGATCTGGGGATGCCGATGGAGTACAAAGCCGCGTTGGGCGCGCGGGAGGTTGAGCGACAAGGTTTTCTCGAAATCTTCGGGGAGGCCGCCGCGCGGAGTCCGAAATCTCCACTCCGAGACGGTGCCACCGCCCATACTCGACACTCCTGCAACGCGTTGCTCTCCGACGCAGAAGTGAGGTGAGCCGATGACACCTCTGCCGGCGGGTGTTATCCTTATGCGATATGCAAAAGACGACGCTACGTTCTCGACGGCAAGTGCTTGCGGCGCTCCTTCTGTTGCTGGTCGCCGTTCCGGCATCCACACAGCTCTCGCTAGACCCAAACGATCAACTCTACGCCGACCTGGAGCTCTGGGAAGCACGCGGACTCACCGGTGATCTGCCGCACCTGCGGCCGTACTCGCTACAGTTGATCCGCGAGTCTCTTGCCGAGGTCTTGAGGCGTGGCAGTGACTCCGACCGCCGCCGCGCCACCTTCTACCTCGAACAGATGGAGGGGGTCGAATTGGGAGGCGGGACCGGACAGCGCCTCGGCGGAGAGAACTACTACTTCTGGGCCGGTCCTTCGGCGCGATTACACACAGACGTCATGGAGAATCTCACTCTCTCCTCGGCACTCGATGTATATGTAAACAACGAGTCCGGCAATTCCCAGGTGCTTCCGGCCGGCCGGTATCGCCCGATCGACTACCACCGCGATGCCGGTGCACTGACGATAGCTGGTCGGGAGTTCGCAATCTGGCAGGGGTTTCGAAGTCAGCTGAGCTACGGAACCTCCGACCTCTGGATTCAGGCAGGCACGAGCCGCGTGGATTACGGGCCTTTCTGGGGAAACGGCATCGTTCTCGGTGCGCAGGCCCAGCACGCGCCCCAGTTTTCCGTAACCTGGCAGTACGGGTCGGGCTCCGTAGAGATCCTCTACATGGAGCTGACCGCCACGAACTATGAAGGCAACGGCCGATTCCCAAACAAGCACTACATGTTCCACAGCATCAGCCATCACTTCCTGCCTTGGCTCGAGATATCGGTTTTCGAGGCGGTGGTCTTTGGTCCGCGCTTTGACCTTGTCTACTTCGTGCCCTTTACCCAGCTCTTCTATCAGCAGGCATTCACCGGCTTCGACGACAACTCGCTCGTCGGAGTCTCTGCAGAGGCGCGACTGCCGGCAGACCTTCACGGAGCGTTCTCGATCTTTATCGACGATCTCGGTTTCAATGATCTCGCGCAGTTCGATTTCTCTACCAAGTACAAGCTTGCATTGCAAGCGGGGCTGGAATGGGTACCCGATCTGACGTGGCTCAACAAGTCCGCGGCTGAGTACACGCTTGTTGCCCCTTACATGTACTCACACGTCGATAAGCAGTTCTCTGAGCCTGATAGTGCGCCAAACAACACAAACTACACGCATCTCGGCGAGAATCTCGGGCCTGCACTCAGGCCGAACTCCGACCGATTCGTGCTCGAGGCGAGCTTTCGGCCCCTCGAGCTTACCGACGTAGGGGTCACAGTGCAGCAGATCAGGCACGGGAACGCCTCGGAGGGAGTTACCTCGGGAGACGGCTCGCTCTTTGACGACGGCTACACCTCGTCAGGCTCCCCGACGTTCCAGACGGAGACTCGATTTCTGACCCAAGACGTGATCGAGCGTGTCTTGCAAATCGGATTGCACGGTCGCACCATGGTACCGCTCGGCAGAGGACGCGTAAACGCAGAAGTCGAGCTGACGCCCCAATGGACAGAGAACGCGGCTCTGGTCGAAGGAGCCTCGGAGTTTAGCTTTTTCGCTCGCGCGGCGCTCTCGTACCATTACTCCTGGTGAATCCTTCACGGTTCGTCACGGTTTTTCGTATGCTGAAAGTACAACATCATGAGTACAGAGCATACGCAGGCAGATATCAACAAGGCGCGGTTTGCGGGATCGTGGTACTCGAGCGACGCGGGCACGCTTCGTAAGGGCATCGAAGAGTCGATCGCAGCGGTAGAGACCCGTTTTCCGCAGCTTCGGGCCGCGGTGGTACCGCATGCGGGACTCGCCTACTCCGGGCGAGGGCTCGCCGAGGCCTTCGCGCAGGTCGATCCAACCGAAGTCTCCACGGCAATTATCCTTGCCCCGAGTCACTACGCCCGGCTCCGCCGTGACACGCTCTACGCCGGACCGTTCGACGCGCACGAGACGCCGCTCGGGCAAATCGCCGGTATCACCGACGTGCCCGAGGGATGCGAGGTTGCGCTCGAGGCGATCGAGCAAGAGCATGCGATCGAGCTGTTGCTCCCCTACGTTCGCCACACCCTGCCCCCCGAGGCGGAGCTTGCGGCGTTTCTCGTTCCGCAGATGTCGAGCATCACCGCCGCGGACAGCATTGCCGCGGCACTCGAGAGCTGGATGCAGGCGGAGGGCCGCTCACCGGATCGAACGCTGGTGTTGGTCAGTAGCGACTTTTCTCACTATGGCGAGCGGTTTGGATACACACCGTACGGTACCCATCCGGTGTCGGACGTCGAGGACCGGGTTGCTCGCGACGATCAGGCCCTCGCGGCTTCGGTGGCCGACCTCGACGCGGACGCGCTCTGGCAGCGATTGTCTCGTCCGATTTCGGTCTGCGGGCGCTACCCAATGTTGGTGGCAACCCGTCTCTTCTCACGCCTTCATTATCGCGGCAAGAGTACGCTCTACTACAACTCAAACGCATTCCGCGCCTCGGAAAGTGATTTCGTTTGCTATGCCACGGTACTCTTCTCCGGGAGGAGAGTGTAGATGATCGAGATTCGAGCCGGCGATGCACGATCCCTACTCACCTACGCAGAGGCCGTCCTCGTAAGCACGGTCAGGAACACCCCGGCGCCCGCACGACCAGAGATAGAGATTCTCAGAGAGCCACTCGGTGCCTTCTCTACGCTTCGGATTCGGGACGAGCTCCGTGGCTGCATTGGCATGTTCGCCTCGTCACGACCGCTCGAAGCAATTCTCGATCAGGTGATCCGAGACTCTGCGCTCTCAGACCATAGATTCTATCCGGTCAACGAGCACGAGTTGTCCGACATCGAACTCGAACTCTCACTTCTGAGCCCGGCTCGCACCGTCAAGTCGACGCAGGAGATCAAGCTCGGCACTCACGGCGTAATTCTGAACGTAGACGGGCGTAGGAGTGTGTTTCTGCCCGAGGTTGCGACTGAGCAAGGCTGGGATTTGGAAACGACGCTCTCGATGCTCGCCCGAAAGGCTGGGTTGATGACCGATGCGTGGAAATCGCCTGGAGCATCATTCTCAGTATTCAACACGGCAAAAATCGGAAGATCCAAGAAGGAGGGAGGCGATATTGAAGTGCGATTTTTGTGAGTTTCGCTGCACCATTCCTGAAGGAAAACGGGGTCAGTGTGGAATACGGTATCGCGACGGCGACCAGATAAAGACCGTCAACTATGGGCAGCACGTCTCTCTTGCCGTAGACCCAATAGAGAAGAAGCCGCTCTATCACTTTTTCCCTGGCCGGCAGGCACTATCAAGCGCACTGTTCGGATGTAACTTCACCTGTTCATTCTGTCAGAACTGCGCGATCTCCCAGAAGAAGTACTTCGGGACACTACGAACGAGGTACATCGGACCGGAGGAGCTGGCGGCGGAAACAAAGGCGGGCGGCTATCCCATTGTGGCATTCACCTACAGCGAGCCGAGCATCTGGCAGGACTACGTCATAGATGCTGCGCGAGAGATTCGGAAAGTCGGCGGGAAGTCGGTTATGGTCACAAACGGATACTTCACGCAAGAGAGTCTCGAGCGACTCACCCCGTGGATCGCTGCGTTCAATATCGACTTGAAGGGTGGCGAGGAGTTCTACAAGAAACTGTGCGGCGGCCATGTAGGGCCGGTCTTGAGAAACATCCGCTCGATCGCCGCTATGGCAAACGGACCGGTGCTCGAGGTTACGACCATGCTCCTCGAGGGCTCGCATAGCGAGAGCGAGATCATGGAACTCGCCCACGCGATCGATGAGGCAGGCGTGAAGGTGTGGCACCTGAGCGCGTTCCGTCCGGCTTCAGATATGAGCGATCGATCGCCGACCTCGCAAGAGTTCCTGCATCGAATCTACGACCGCGCAAAGCAGGAGACCTCGATTCCCCACGTCTATGCATTCAGCCGATCGCGGCGCGAGTTCAGCAACACATATTGCGAAAAGTGCGGCGAGCTGCTGATCGACCGATTCGGCTTCTCCGTGAATCGAGTGAATCTGGACGGAAACGCGTGTCCGAGTTGCGGCCACACGCTCTACGGCGCCTACTGAGTCCTACGACTAAAGAATTGAAACTCCGGCTTCGCGACGGAGCGCCTTCGCAACCTGTTTTGCCTCGGCGTCCGCAACGAGCGGACTCTCGAGCGCCAGAGCAAGTGCAAACGCGACGTTGAGTGCGGTGAGATTGCGAGCGGCTTTTGGATAGGTCTCACGGTAGTCGCTCGCAATACGGAGGCTCCAATTGGCCGGTCCGACGGTTCCTGGAGCGTTGTAGGTCTCACGGCTACCCACCAAGTCGGTGAAGAAGACAACAACGTTCTCCGAGTCGCTGAGAAGGACGTCTGCGAAGAGAGCGTGGACGAGCAGGTTCGTGTCGCTCTTGAGACGTCGTGCAAACTCCGGCGCCTCGGACTCGCCCTTGAGCCGACGCGCGAGGTAGTCGGCGCGTAGGCCAATCTCGTCATTTTGCTTCCATCGTTGCACAACGGCCCAGATGCTCGGGGTATCGTGGTTGCCCATCATCACCCAGTCTGACTTCTTGGCTCGATCAGTGCGGTAAGGGTCATCCGGCCGTTCCGCATTCATCTTCTGCGTTACCCGGAAGCGACCGAGACCAAACTTCTGCGTGACCCGGAACAGCGGATACGGCTGAGTGCTCAGCGTTTCGCATGCAACATCCCGAATGTCACAGTTGTGGCGCTGTGCCTCGTCCATGATCACGCTCAAGATGCGCGCATACTGGTCGACCTGGTCGTCGTCGAGTTCTTTTACCCACGGATCAGCGTGTCTCGGCACCTCTGCCTCGTCGGCGAGCTGTTCGGGACGCACGATCGAGTACTCCGCAAGGCGCGGATGATCCTCAAGATCTGGTGAACTAAAGAGGCGAGCACCATTCTGGACGGCGTGAAAGGGATCGGGATCATCGGTGCGATAGATCCACGGACAAACGAGACCTTGAGGATGGTCGATGCGGACACCATCAAACTCTTTGAAAATCTTTTCCGAGCGCCGGCGGATATACTCGAGGCCGGTACCCACAACCGTACTCTCCTCGTAGTACTTCGGATCGAGCACCGGGTAGCCCCACGGCTGGCCCTCAGAGTTCGTCCGACTAGGCGGGGCGCCGAGACGATAGCCGGACAGGAAGAGCGGCTGGAGACGCCACCGGTCGCGGATCGAGAGCCCGACTTGCAGATCTGCAAAGAGCAAGAGTCCGTTCTGCTGCGCGAACTTGTAGAACTCACGATGCTGATAGTGTACGAGATACTGCGAGAGTCGATACCGCTCGACCGCTCGTGCATGCTGCTTGTAGATCGACTTTCGTCGTCCCGGGGCGCTCATCTTCTTCATGCCCCGTGGGCAGTAGAGCGTTCGATCGCCCTTGGTGTCTGCCCACGTAGTCCAGTCGACCGAATCGTGCTCAGCCACGAGTGCCTGATACATCGAGTCGGGCTCGAGCCAATCGGCGTTCTGCTCGCAGAACCGTCGATAGCTCAGGATCTCCGAACCATCATGCTCAGACTCCTCGAGGCGTTCGTAGGCAATGCCGAGCAGTCTGGTTTGAATGTCGTAGGCGTGCTCGTGCCTCGTTCGGTTGGGCTCTCCGTGGGGGGCTTCGGCCGCGCGAGCCGATTCGGAGAGAGCGGAATCAAGCGCTTCCCGATCGACTAAAAAGGACCAATCGGGATCCCTGGCCAACGCGGAAAATGAGAGCGAGAGGAAATTGCGCGAGAACGCGGTCCCGTCGTAGGGGGACGCGTTTGATCGACTCGTACGACCCTGCGGACCGAGTTGCAACCCATTGAAACCGAGGCTACGAGCAAATCGAGCGAACTCGTGCCCACCTTTGCTGTAGGGCGTACCTCGCCCGATGTCCTCGTCCGCTTCGCTCGGAAAGCTCGGATCGTGTATGGAGAGAAGAAACCGTCGCTTTCCGAGTATCCGAAGAGCGTGGTCGGTAAGAGAGTCGTTACTCATAGCGGCTCCGTGTCGTATTTTACTCTTCTTCGATTTCCGTAATCGGCTTGTCGGTGAAGAGATAGGTCTTCAGTTGCTCGTCCCATCCAGGCATGTTTCGTCGCAACCATTCAAGCGCCATACAGGCGTGCTCGATTTCCTCATCGCGATTGTGCGCGAGGACGCTCTTGAGTGAGGGATCGCTCGTCACGTCTACCCGCTGTTGGTACCAGTCAACCGCGTCGATTTCCTCCCGAAGGCTGTGAAGCGCACGCGTGTAGTCGCGGGTTTTCTCACTCATCTGGTCTACCGGCTCGTGATATTCAGACATATCTCCTCCTGAACATCAGGATCTCGCATCTTCACGCACGTTTCAAGGGGGCTTATGCCCACCTACATGCTCAGCGCCTGTGGGCGCTCCTCAAAAAGCTTGAGAGAGTAGAGGGTCTGTCTGAGCCAGCGCCCCATCTGGAGGCGCTCGTCTTCGATTTCCTGCAGCGCCTGTGCGCCGTCGAGCCCCGAGGGAACAGATACCTCCGCCACGATGAGCGGTTGAGTTTCGGCAAGCGACTCGAGCGTCGCCACGCTATGCCGATACGCTACAAGCTGCCTCCGGGCCTCTTCCATGATCACTTCGATGCGCGCGTAATCCTCGGCCGCGATTGACTCGACCCGGCCCCGGCGGTCCTGCTCTGCCCACTCATCCAGAGCGTCTCGCTCCGAGATCAGCGCCGCGTAGGCGTCTTCCCAGGCAGCGACCGCCTCATCGTATCGCCGAAGGGCAACCTCGGTGTGAGACTCGATGCACGAGTCAAGCAGTGATCGCCGCTCGGCGAGCCAGAAGAGCGGGAACGATCCGGCGGTAGTCCGCTCATATTCGCGTGTCCGCGCGAGATCGCCCACCATTCCGATCTCCACGGCATCTCCCGCCTCGGCAAAGAGTTGCACGTTCTCATCGGTCGTCACGGATACGATGCCGTCGGTAGCGATGACGAGTGTTCCGCCTCCCGGACCACTGATGACCGAGAACTCAGCGTTGGTTCCGTCGATGGAGACGCGAGGACGGTGCACCACGACGGGCGCACTGGAAACAGAGATAGATCCGGTAAAGAGCTCGACCTCGAGCGGCGCCTCGCCATCGACCTCTTCTGCGTATCCGAGCAGAATGAGGGCGGTGGTTGACTCGACGATGATGCGGCCGGGCGAGCCCCCTCGCGGTAAGACGTCGAGACTTACGATTGTGTTCTCGTTTGTTTCGATGTAATCGTACTTCTCGAAGCGGAATCCTTGCTCGATATCTGAGAGTAGGAATCGATTGTCTCGCGCGACCTCAGGCCTGCCCTCGAGCGATGCTATGGTTGCGACCGGCTGCGCGACGGCGGCGATCGGTGCCACGAAGAGCAGAAACAAAGTTGTGAGGATGTGGACGAATCGTCCTGCCTCGAATCCCATGCTGGTAAGTATACCGCCTCACTTGATTATTGCCGAGCGGCCACGCCGCCGAGCAGAATGATCGAAATCACGCTGCCGGCCAAGAAGAGATAGGTTCGAGGGGTAAGTCGCTCGTTAAAGAGGAGACCGCCCGCGATGGTGGCCCCGAGGATCACGCCGACCGAGTTGAGTGTGAAAACAAGTGAACCTGGAAGCTGCTCGAGCGCCCGAGAGAGGAAGAGCGCGGTGCCGAAGTTCACGGCGCCCAGCGGCGCCCCGAGAAGAAGCGTCTCGCGACGGTATCGCTGCCGCCGAATGAGCGCAAGAAAGAGCGAGATAAGGAGAGCGGTGCCGAAGAGGATCGCAAAGAAGCCTCCCTCGCTCGACGATGAGAGAAGCTCGACGCGGACTTTGAGAGCCGAGTCGTTCACACCAAACACGAAAAAGAGCGCGAGAGGCAGCAGGATTGACGAAATCGATCTCTGATCACCAAGATTGCGGGTGTAGTCGGTGCGCTCACCACCACCTGCGAAGGGAAGGACGGCGATTCCCACCACAACTCCGATGGTCCCAACCGCACCGAGCACTTCGCCGAAAGCGATGACCGAGAGCAAAATGGGAAGGATGACGGATAGGCGCGAGACGCTCGCGGCAACGCCGGTACCGTTCGTGACGATCGAGCGCCTGAACACGAGAAAGCCGAGTACGTAGAACAGGCCGATGAGGATCGCAAGAGCGATCGCGGCGGCAGGTTCCCGGGCGACATCGGCGCCTCCTCCGAGCAAACCGAGCGACGTCGCCATTGCGTAATTGATGGAGAAAAGCGGAAAGGGATCAACTCGCCTCACGTCGGCGTACTTGAGCAGCAACGCCACGGATACTGAGCTGATCACCGACAGAATGAGCCAGATCATGGTAGGGCGGTGGTCAGTCGAACAACGGTGCCCGAAAGGTAACGTGGCGACGATCAGCGGTCGTGTTGTAGTGAAGCGAGAGAATGCCGTAGTCGGGAGCAAGGAGTAGCTCGCCAAAGCCTTCACAGGTACCGTCGGCACCTACAACCCGAAATGTGGCACCAAAGCCGAATACGAGATCACCCTTGATGCGACCAAACTCCGCAATTCCCGCGATCCGGAAGTACACCACTGAGCCGTCTTCACGGCTGACGTTCCACTCGTAGCCGACATGAGCGCGAGGAGAAAGAGCGAACGCGAAGGGGGTAAGCATCGAATCGCCAAAATAGGCGTATCGAACCGGGTTGGCGGAGCGGGATGAGTAAGGCGGGCGTTCGACGCCCGGGTGTTGGATTGTTTCGAGCTGCATTGCTACTCCGGAACTCCAATTTTAACCCGGTAATCTCCATTTTGTCAAGGTTAACATGGCGGCAGCTTGACAGCTGCGGGGGCGCTCCGTACCATGCGCCCCAAGATGAGCGCGAGAATTGCAATCGTGGGATGCGGAACGGTGGGCGGGGCGACTGCCCTTCACCTCTTGCAGAGTGAAAGAGAGATAGAGGCTCGCTACGGCTGCGAAGTGACGCTTGCGGCGGTGGTAGACCGAGAACTGACGCATGCACGCGCCATTGGCCTTCCGGAAGAGCTTCTGACCACTGAGCTTGGGCCCATACTGGATGATAGCTCAATCGATACACTGATCGAACTCGTCGGAGGCATTGACTTTGCTTTTGACCTAATTGCACAGGCGCTCAGGGCTGGAAAGAACGTGGTCACGGCCAACAAGGCGTTACTTGCCCACCGAGGTGTGGACCTCTTTGCGATAGCTCGCGAGAACGGTCGTGCGCTCGCTTTTGAGGCAAGCTGCGGTGGCGGAATACCGGCCCTCCGTGCGATCTTCGATGGGCTCGCCGGAAATCGTATTGACGCGATATACGGAATCGTCAACGGCACCTGCAACTACATCCTGACGCAGATGATCGACCAGGGCATCTCCTACGACGAGGCCTTGGCCGAAGCACAACGCGACGGACTGGCAGAGGCCGACCCAACGCTCGACGTGACGGGAGTGGACAGCGCACACAAGATTGCGATCATGGCTGCGTTGGCGTTTGGTGTGCGGGTTGATTTTGACGCGATTCCGGTAAAGGGAATCAACGTCTTGAGCATAGACGATGTAGATTGGGCCACGCGTCTCGGCTATGTGCCAAAACTGCTGGCAATAGCAGAGCGTGGCGAAGAGGGCGTCAACCTCAGAGTCCGTCCCGCCTTCGTTACCGATCACCATCCGCTTGCCTGGGTCGGCGGCCCGTTCAACGCGGTAAGCATCTACAGCTTCCCGACTGGACACACGCTCTACTATGGACGTGGAGCAGGCGGCTCGGCGACCGCGGGCGCAATCGTCGCAGATGCGATTGCACTCGCTACAGGCGCCTATCAGCGCTTCTTCTTGGGTTCGCGATTCTGGCCCGACCAGACAGACGCCACCAAGCAGACCTCCCTCGGATCGATAAACGCCCGCTACTACGTCCGAGTCCAGGTGGAAGATCGACCGGGGGTTCTCGCGGAGATCACGCAACGCTACGGCAAGCACAACATCAGCATTGCAAGCGTTCACCAGGACGAGATCCCCGACGACTCTCTGGAACCTGCGTCGATCGTCGTTGTTACGCACGGCGCGAACGAGCAAAATCTGATGAACGCCGTCGAGGAGATCAACGCGTTACCTCAGATCAAGAGTCCGTGCGCCGTAGTCCCGATCGTAGACGAGCCTGACGAACAACTGCTCGAGTTGCCCACGAAGTAGCAAGAGGCCACACGCTCTCACACTCCCATCACCCGGAAGGCAAGCTCACCCTAAACTAAACCTCGTTTCTGATCGATGATCATAAGGACGGGCATCAGGAGGGGTAAGTGAGTCAAGCGGCACAGGTTCAGCGGTCTCAAGGAACGAAGGGAAAAATCTATTGTGCAAACTGCAAGAACTGCAAACTGGTGCCGTCGTCGCTAGACGGTGACTCGCGCTACGTGCTGCGCGTCAGGTGCGCGGCGGGCAAGTGGAAAAAGAGACTCGGCGACGAGAAGCTCTACAAATACTTCACCGTGATTCGCCGCAGCATGGACGAGTGCGACAGCTACGAGCCCATGGGTGACGAGGAAGAGTTTCTGCAGGATCTCAAGCGTAATCTTCCAATCAACGACGAGGTGTACGAGCAGTAGCTATCCATAGAACGGGCGATTGAAAGCAGCCACTTCTCTGTTGTACACTCAGCAGAGATGAAACGCTTTTACTACGCCACACTACTTTTATCCGCCATCGTGATGGCGGGATGCCAAACGACACCTACCGAGATCGAACCCGATCTATCCCAGGCCGAGCTGATCCAGCTCGCTCAAGAAGCCGCGGACGCCGAGAACTGGAACACGGCGATCGTGTATTACGAAGAACTTGTGGAGCGTTACCCAAACGATCGAGCTTCGGTCGCCACCGCTCGCTACGAGATCGCGTTCATCGAATACAAGCAAAACGACCTCGAAACCGCCCGTGCCGGGTTCGAGCAAGTAATCGGCATGTACGACTTCGAATCGGAAGCCCTCCCGGAGTGGCCGTTGGTCTTGAGCCAAGTGCTGCTCCAGAAGATGGAGCTCGAGTCAAACGAGGAAGCCGAAGAAGAGACTACTGAGGCAGAATAATGGTGTGAATTTTCACACCGTAGCGAGCAGCCTCTGCCTGGACCATTTCTGCAGTGATTGACCCTCGCGGCAGCGGATGGGGTGGCGCGTCGCCAACAAGCACCACGAGCCGACTATCAGCCTGCCAGTAAAACCGAGTCACCGCGGTGTAGAGCGCCTCATTGACTGCCTCTGGAATGTCTCGCCCTCCGGCGACCCTGATCGTGTCCACGGCACGCTGCACGGCGCGCAAATCTGCCGCGAAATCGAAACGACGAGTCAGATACTCCTCCATGTAGTCGCGATAGTACACCACTCCCACGCGGACTAGCTCACGGGCACCGACCACGCGTTCGAGCATGGCTACCAGGTGCTCCCGCAGGTAGGGAATGTTGTCCTCCATGCTCTGGGTGGTATCGAGCGCGAGGACAAGGTCGATGGTGTCTCCGGGTGTATCCTCCAACACGGCGGCAATGCGAGCGATTACACCGGCATCATCCTCGCTTCGGAAGGTTGTCCCGGAGTTCTCTTCGGCAACCGACGCGAGCTCTTCGACGGCCGCAACCATGTGAGTTGATTCCTCGACGAGACGGGTCTGCTGCGAGACGCGCAGACATTGGGAGAGCGGCAACAAGTGCCGCGACCATTACGATTCTCATCCGCATATGTTTAGTATCGGCGTAGCCTACGAGAACTCTAGTTGTCGAGCACCGCTGGAAAAGCCGGCGAGGTGGTGAGTCTTACCGATCGTTCGAGGTTTTGGAAGAACTGGAATTGCCGAACCCAACGAGAGGCAAAGGAGCACAGCGGGAGGTTGTCTCTTTGATCGGAAGGAATCATCAGCACCGACCAGCGCTCGTCGTCGAGGTAGTAGACTGCACCCTCGCCGTCCTGTCGGAGTCGTATCAGCTCGCAGGGAGAGCGAGGCCAGGAGGCGGCCTCATCCAACGGCTGCTCCGCATAGTAGACCTCAATCGTGTCGTCTGCCCACTCGTACGTCCCATACCAGTGAGGCGTCAGATCCGGCGCGAAGTAGTCGATACCGCGCCTCTCGATCGGTCCAACTGCGAGGAGTGCCATCTGCTCAGTGCCACTCTGCGCGCTAACGGCGACGCAGAAGAGAGTCGAGATGCCCAGTCTGAGCAATCGTCGGCGCGGCATTGGGTCTCCGCTACTCGACGGTAACGCTCTTCGCGAGATTCCGTGGCTGATCGACATTGCGCCCGAGTTCGAGCGCCGTGTAGTACGCAAACAGTTGCAGCGGCACAACCATCAGGTACGGATAGAGCATCTCGTGCGCCTTTGGGATCCAGAACACGTCGTCGGCGATCTTCTCGACCTCTCGGTCGCCGTCTACGGCGATGCAGATCACCTTGCCGCGTCGTGCCTTTACCTCTTTCACGTTCGAGATCACCTTGTCGCGTAGCCCATCGTCAGGCACCAAGAAGACGCTCGGAGTCGCCTCATTAATAAGAGCGATAGGCCCGTGCTTGATCTCAGCCGAGGAGTAACCCTCTGCGTGGATGTAGGAGATCTCTTTGAGCTTGAGTGCGCCTTCGAGCGCTACCGGATAGTTGATCCCGCGCCCTAGGAAGAGAAAGTCCTCTGCGTGGGCATACTTCTTGGCAAGGGAAATGAGGGATTCTCTTCGGTCAATGACCTCGTGCACGAGTTCGGGAACTGCCTCAAGATCATCCATAAACCCAAGACCCGACTCGATGCCCAAGTGTCGCATTCGCGCCATCATCAAGGTAAAGAGGTAGAAGGCGGTGAGCTGACTGGTGAATGCCTTGGTGCTCGCCACGGCGATCTCGGGTCCAGAGTGAATATAGACACCACCGTCGGACTCACGCGGGATCGTACTTCCCACGACGTTGCAAATACCGAGAACGCGCGCGCCCTTGCGCTGCAGCTCGCGCATCGCGTAGAGCGTATCGGCAGTCTCACCGCTCTGAGAGACGGCAAAGTACACGGTGTTGCGCTCGACAATCGGGTTCCGATAGCGTAGCTCGCTCGCAAGCTCAGCGGTTGCAGGAATTCGTGCGACACTCTCGAGCAAATGCGCTCCGACCATGCCGGCGT
>JBMCTC010000057.1:0-14124 GCA_048624115.1 Spirochaetota bacterium | reverse complement strand
TCCGATGAGAATGA
This sequence comes from Spirochaetota bacterium, assembly GCA_048624115.1. Lineage (GTDB taxonomy): Bacteria > Spirochaetota > Spirochaetia > DSM-27196 > SLST01 > SLST01. The sequence continues at coordinate 14,110 of JBMCTC010000057.1, read as the reverse complement.
TGATGAGTGAAACAGTAAAAAGGACGATTTTTGACTTAATCTTCATGGGTAATAAGTCTATTATCGCCTTTTATTACATTTTTGTCAATTCTGGAGTGCCGGACCCACAAAACGGGCAAGAAGAAACGCGACCGCGCCTGGGCGCTCGACATGAGGCAGGTGGCCGCTCCGCGCGAGTAAGGCGAGTTCACTCGAAGGAATCAGCTCGGCAAAGCACTCGGCGCCCTCGGGGGAGAGCACCTCGTCGTTGCGGCCCCAGATGATCAGGGTGGGTGCCACGATCGACGGTAGCGTCTGCGGTGCGAGCGGGGTGCCGATTACATCCGTTGTGACACGAGCAAGCGCATCGATGCCTCCCTCAGTGTAGAAGAGCGCATAGTTGTAGTAGTTGGCCAGAGCCTGCGGCGCAGCCTCAGGATCGTAGAACGTATTGCGCCGCAGAAAGCGCTCGAGCATTCGTTCGTTGTAGAAAAGCATGCCAAGTCGGACAAGGGCTCTCCTATCGGAAAGAAACTCGAGGAATCGTCCTGCCTGGTTGGGGAGCCCGTACGGGGCAACAAGGACAAGTCGGTCTATTCGATGCTTGATTCTCGATTCAGCGGCAATGGTCGCGGCGACTGCTCCGCCGAGCGAATGCCCGACAAGCACAAAACGATCGATGTGCAGCGCATCGATCAACGCCACGATCACCTCTGCAAATCGCTCGATCGAGTACACTGCGTCCGGTTTCTCGGAGAGACCACTCCCGGGCAGATCTACCGCGATCACTCGTTGGTCGATGAGCTCGCTCACGTAGAGTGCTTCGTATGCAGCTCCGGCGTAGCCGTGCACCCAGACAATGGGGAGCGCTTCAACGGTTGGATGAAAATCAAAGTAGTGAATCCGCGCCCCGTCGATCTCGACGTATCGCGAGGCCTGCTCGGGGAAGGGCTCTATCGAGGGGGGCGCGCCGGCACATCCGAGAAGAGGTGCTAAGCAGAACAGAACGGTGACCCGCAGCACCGAGGCGATGTCTCGCACCCGTCTATCCGAGTGCAACGTCAAGCGCCATCATGACCGCAAAACCAATCAGGGTGAATGCTGTGGCAATGTCCGTGTTCTTCGCAAGCTGAGATTCCGGAATGAGTTCTTCAACTACCACGAAGAGCATGGCACCCGCTGCAAAGGCAAGCGCGTATGGCAGAAGCGGCCTAATGAGGATAACGGCGAGTGCTCCGAGCACACCAGAAACAGGCTCTACCAATCCAGAGAGCTGACCATACCAAAACGCCTTTCCAGCCTTCATCCCTTCCCGACGCAACGGCACAGAGACACTCGTACCTTCCGGGAAGTTCTGAATGCCAATTCCAATCGCAAGAGCGAGGGCCGCGCCAAACGAAGCAGAAGGGACCCCACTCACGACTGCGCCGAACGCTACGCCGATAGCAAGGCCCTCGGGAATGTTGTGAAGCGTGATCGCAAGCACCAAGAGAACACTGCGTTTCCACGTCGTCTGGACCCCTTCTGCCTCTTCCTTTGGATAGCCGACGTGGAGATGGGGAAGAACCTTATCAACGAGAAGCAGAAATGCTCCGCCGGCGAGAAAACCGATTACGGGGGGGATCCAGGAGATTCCGCCCTGCTCCTCTACCATCGAGATAGCGGGCGCGAGAAGCGACCAAAAACTCGCCGCGATCATAACGCCCGCGGCAAACCCCATCATTGAATCGAGCACGATCCTCTTCACTTCCTTGAAGAGGAACACAAGCGCCGCGCCGGCCGCTGTCATTGCCCATGTGAAGACGGTCGCCAACAGCGCCTGGATCACCGGACTCAACGACGAAAACCATTCCATCATTATCTCTCTCCTGGTATCGCAGTGTAGCATGCCGGGGACGCGCGAAGAAGTCGCCGCTCACCTACACGTTGATGCGCCCTGCTGGGCGCACCACGAGAAAAAGCCGGCAGCATACGCTGCCGGCCGTGTCGCTCGCTCACAACCGATACACGGTTGGTTGCTACCAATAAAGGGGAGGGGGGTCAGTCCTTGAGACCGCCGACAATGATGCCCGAGACAAAGAAGCGCTGAAGGAACGGGTACACCATGACAATTGGGAATACGGTGACCATGGTCATTGCTGCACGAACTGAGCGGGGAAGGACCACTGTGCCAAGCTCGGCATCCCGAATCGCCTCCTGGGAACTCTGCTGAGCCTGGCGCATCGATTGCATTGCGCTCGCGATTCGTTTTTGCAGCTCGTACTGCAACGTAGTCAACGCCTCGTTTCGACTCGCGAAGATATAGGTGTCTACCCAGTTGTTCCACTGGAACACCGAAACAAAGAGTATAACCACCGCAACCACGGGCATAATGAGGGGAAGGACGATGCTAAAAATTATCCTGAACTCATTCGCTCCGTCGAGCCGTCCCGACTCTACGAAACTGTCGGGTTGTGAGCGAATAAAGGTGCGGACGATAATAATGTTAAACGCCTGGGCGAGAGACGGGAGAATGTAGACCCAGAAGTTGTTCAAGAGCCCGAGGGAGCGATAGAGCATGTACTGCGGAATGAGGCCCCCGGAGATGTACATGGTTATCACAAGCATCGTTGTGATTAGCTTGCGCAAGACAAACTCGCGACGAGAGAGTGCATAGCCAACCAGAATCGTAGAAATCGTCGTCAACGTCGCGCCCACTACCGTACGAAGCACCGACATCGCCGCAGCGCCGACGAGGCTCAAGTTCTGCAACAAGCGTTCGTAGTTGTGGACTGTAAACCGCCGTGGCCAGATCGTAATGCCTCCGCGGACGGTGTCGATCGAGTCGTTGAAACTCACGGCGAGCACGTTTAGAAACGGATATACCGTGACAATCCCGACAAAAATGAGAAACACGTAGATGACCAGGTCGAATAGCCGATCCTCTAGCTTTAGTCTCGAAGCCCAGTAACTCTTAGCCATTAGAACAACGACTCCTGTTTCGTCTTTCGCGCGACGGTGTTGGCAATGAGAATCATAGTCACTGCGACAACCGACTTAAAGATCCCGGATGCAGTTGAGAAGCTAAACCTTCCAAAGATGAGGCCATAACGAAGCACGAAGATATCGATGACCTCGGCAACATCGTTGACCATGTCGTTCCCCAAGAGGAGCTGCTGCTCGAACCCAGCGTTGAGCAAGTAGCCAAGTCGAATGATCAGCAAAATCACAAACGTCGGAAGGATGCCGGGTAGCGTAACGTGCCAGATTTTTCTCAATCTGCCGGCACCGTCAATCGACGCGGCCTCGTAGAGTTCATCGTTTATTCCAGCCATGGCCGCAAGGTAGACAATCGAGCTCCACCCCATCGTCTTCCACGTATTGCTAAGGGCAATAATGATCCAGAACCACTCGGGCCGACCCATCCACAGCACCGGATCTTCTATTACCCCGATGCCTACCAGTATGCGGTTGATAATGCCGTCGTTTATCGAGAGTACGTTCAACACGATGTTGGCTGCGACAACCCACGAGACAAAATGCGGAAGGTAGGAGACGGTTTGAATCGTTCGCTTAAAACCGCGCAACCGAACCTCGTTGAGCGCGATCGCAAGGGTCAGCGCTGCGATGGTCCCAAACGTCATGTTCAGCATGCTCATCGCGAGGGTGTTTCGGAATGCGCGCCAGAAACGCTCAAATCGGAAAAGATCTTGGAAGTGTTGCAATCCGACCCATTCAGAACCAAATATGCCAAGCCCCGGATTGTAATCAGTGAAGGCCATCAACCAACCCCAGATCGGCAGATACTGAAAGATGATCATATAGATGAGGAACGACACACCAATAATGGTCAGTTCCTTTTGATTCCAAAGCCGTTCGAAGAAGCTCTTCTTGCGGTTGAGCAGTGGCTGCTCCCCGACCGCGCTTTGCCGTTTAGATCTCGCTTGGCTACTCATGGTTGATTTGCAGTGTATGTCTGGTATCTTCTCGCCGTAAACGTTGCAAAATTCGAAAGAGAACACTACAAATTTCGGATATCTGTATAGAATCGGAAAATCGTATGAAAAAACCCCGTGCTATACTCTTTTCGATGCGGCGAGAGTTGGCTTTTCGACTTCTGAAGAAACTCGATAATCTGAGCGTACGGCGAAAGATCGTGCTCTCATATGTTCTGGGCTTTGTACTCCCGCTGCTGCTCGTGAGCACCGTCACCTGGACGATCCTCCGGCATCAGGCGGCATCTGCCGACCGACAACAGGCGGCGGCGGCGCTGAATCTCACCCGCGGGCAGGTTGCCGCGACACTCGAAGCGGGCACCTCGCTTGCCGATCTGTTGAGCAACGACTCGCTCATTACGACGGCGCTCGATGATTATCGCATTGACCGACTCGGGCACCTTCTCCAGTATCGCCTCGAAATCCAGTACTATCTCGGCAGCTACGTCACGGCCTACCCGCAGGTGGACCGGGTGGAGTTCTTCACTACCAACCCGGCGATTCTGCGCGGCGGGTCGATACTGCTTATCGACGAATCGATAGAAGGTGCCGCTTGGCTGCAAGCGTTACGCGCATCGAAGCGTCAGACAATCTCCGCCGCCCACATCGAGCCGTCGCTCATCTCTCCACGGCGCGTGTTTAGCCTGGTTCGCCAGATGACTCCGGGAGACCCGTCCCGGCCCGGTGTCGAGTCGATCATGCGCGTGGATATCTCCCTTGCGCACCTCAACAGGGTTCTCAGGCGCTCTGCTCCCTTCGGGACGGTGTATGTCGTGGATTCCGCAAATCGCATTATCGCCGCGAATGTACCAACCTCACCAGATCAGTCGGGTTTCCCGACCTACGACGAGGCGTCCTTGTCCCCGGAGCTGCCCGTTCGACTCGAGGAAGTAGTCGAGACCGACGGGCCGTTCGCAAACCTCAGAGTGGTCGGACACTTTCCCAACCGTGCGAGTTCGTCCCTCGGGGCGTACCTCACATGGATCGCAGTCGTCACGGCATTGCTGAGTGTCCTCATTGCCTCGCTTATTCAGTTCGCAGTCGGTTACAGCCTCTCGAGGCGTTTGCAGCTTCTCACGAGCAAGATCGAGAGTACGACGCGCGACAACTTCCCAGCGGTCCATGAGGTACGAGGACGAGACGAGGTCGGCATCCTGATCGGGGCGTACAACAGAATGACGCAAACCATCGACAGGCTCATGAAAGAGGTCTATGAAGAGGGCTTGACGGTGAATCGCCTTGCTGTCGAGAAGCGCCATGCGGAACTCGAGGCGCTTTTCTCCAAGATCGACCCGCATTTTTTGTCGAATAGCTTGAACACAATCCGAATGCGTAGCTTGAGTCGGGGCGAACGGGAGACGGCCAACGCGCTCAAGGCGCTTGCACGCCTCTTTGATTATCTGACCGCTTGGCAGGACGAGGTGATTCTCGTACGCCACGAAGCCGAGTTCATTCGAGGCTTTTTGTCGCTGCAGCAATATCGATTCGGAGACAACTACGAGTACGAGGTGGCAGTGGATCCAGCCGCCCTCGACTTGCCCCTGCCCCGCATGATGGTGCAGCCGTTGGTAGAGAACGCGAGCGAACACGGTGTGGAACGTGTCCGTGCTCGCGGGTTTATTCAGGTTGCTTTTCAGAAGCATGACGATCGGCTTGTGGTCACGGTCACCGACAACGGAAAAGGCATGGATAAAGAGACCATAGAGTCGGTCTATCAGAGACTCGACAAACGGTCCCTCGATGGCAAGAGCATTGGAATGCAAAACGTATTCAACCGCTTGCATCTTCTGTTCGGAGAGGATGCGTACTTCGACCTCCAGAGCGTAGTTGATAAGGGCACTACGGTAACACTCTCATTTCCCTACGGACGGTTAGAACATCATGTGGAAAGTTATTCTCGTTGACGATGAACCAGGAGTAGTCGAGGGCCTGTCGATCATGATCGACTGGTCGGTGTATGGGTTTTCGGTAGTTGCAACTGCGCAAGATGGCGCGGAAGCGCTCCGGCTGATCCAGCTCGAGAACCCAGACCTCGTAGTCACGGATATTCGCATGCCGGAGATCGATGGTCTCGAGCTCGTACGCGAGACGCAGCGCCTGGCAAACCATCGACCCCGCTTCCTGATAATCAGCGGATACCGCGACTTCGAGTACGCGCGCGAGGCGCTTACGCTCGGTGTAGAAGACTACCTGCTGAAGCCGGTGTACGAAGAGGAGCTCGGGCAGGCGCTCGCTACGGTGGCAGAGAAGATGGGAGCAGCGGAACGAACCGTCGAAGCAACCGGCACCGATCTATCGTCTATGATCTCAGATCGTGAACGATACCCCGACAACGCTCCGGCACTGGCGCAGGGACCTGCCATCATGGTAATCGGAAGCATTGACGACTATCCGCTCCTGCGGTCGGAAGATGCTTCCCTGGCAACCGAAATGGATGCTCGACTCATGAGGTTCATGACCCGAATTCTGAAGCTCGGACCCGATCTTGGTACCTCGTGGAGTGAACGCGGCCGATGCGTGGCCCTCGTGCCGGAGGCATTGATCCGAAAACAACACGGCAGCATCGAGCGATATCGGCAGAGGCTCCTTTCCTACGTGAACGTTGGGTCGGCTCCAAGCGGGTCGTTTGTTACAACCCCGCCCCTCGAGTCGTATGCGGACGTGCGCCGCTGGTGGAATGAGATACCGAGAATGCTCATGCTGTTGGCAATCGATCGCCCGAGGGCAGAGCGAGCCGCGGACTCTCTGCTCGAAGAGGGTGCGCACGATAACGCCGCCCTCCTGCTTCCGGAGCTCGACATTATACACCTGGTTGCTGAGGCGAAGCCCGACGAGGCCAACGAGGCAGTTCAGCGCATTCGCAAGAGCGCTATCGCCGGAAGGGCCGAACCTGGATTGGTCGCAAACTACATTCAGAAGCTGAGTTTTGAGATGCATCGACTCGTGACGGAGCTCAACGGCAACCCCGCCAACATTGACGATCTTCAGTTGCTCTGGAAAACGGAGGTGAGCCGGCTCGCACTCGCGACCCAGTTTCGGCTGCTCTCGGGCGCGGCCTGCGCCACCGCGCGCTACATCGGCTCGCTGAGCCAGATCCGGCCAAGTGCGAGAATGCAGCAGATCTGTCGGGACCTGATGAGGTCCTTCAAAGACGACATTACCATCCGCGATCTCGCGGATCGCCACGGGATAAGCCCAGCGTACTTGGGTCAACTCTTCCGCAAAGAGTATGGGGAATCGTTTAAGGATTACCGAAACAGGCTTCGGATCGAAGAGGCCGCTCGCTTGCTTCGAACAACAGACATGCGGGTCTATGAGATCGCCCAGCACGTGGGATACCTGTCTACCGACTACTTCGAACGGCGGTTTTCATCATTCTACGGAACCACGCCGACAAACTATCGCAGCAAGGCGATCGAGGCCGGTTCCGAGCTTTAAATCGCAGCAGAAAAAAGGCGGATCGGGTAACCCCGATCCGCCGGCCTCCTACACCGCGTCCTGCATTGGCGGGACGGTTGCCTTGGATTTGATGTCTTCTATAATCTCATCTTCGGTGACGCCGCGCGAACTCTGCTCCGACTTGAGTAGGATACGCTTTCGAAGCACCGGCACCATGATGTCCTGCACGTCCTCGGGAGTTACGTAGTCCCGACCGCGAATGGCGGCAAGCGCCTGCGACCCCTTGTAGAGGGCAAGCGAGCCGCGAGGCGACACACCGATCATGAGCCGCTCATCGTCGCGGGTCACACGCACAAGGTGAAGGATGTAGGCGCGAAGCTCCTCACTCACGTGCATCGAGAAAACCTCTTCCTGCATCTGCCGGACCTCGTCAAGCTCGGTGACCGAGGAGAGGCCCTTCACCGGATCGGCCTTGGTCTTCCGTGATTTCATAACGGCGCGCTCTGAGTCGACATCGGGGTATCCAATGCTAATCGAGAGGAAGAACCGGTCCTTTTGAACCTCCGGGAGCGGGAATGTGCCTTCGGACTCGACCGGACTCTCGGTTGCGATCATAAAGAAGGGATCGGGAAGCGCGGTGGTACGCCCCTCTACACTCACCTGCCCCTCGGCCATCGCTTCGAGGAGCGCCGACTGCGTTCGCGGCGTTGCTCGGCTGATCTCGTCTACCAAGAGCGTATTTGTGATAACCGGGCCAGGGCGGAAGTCAAAGTCGCTCGTCTTAGGATTAAAGACGCTGACACCAAGCACGTCGGCAGGCAATAGGTCGGGCGTACACTGAATCTGACGAAACTCGCCACCAATGCTCGCACTCACGCTGCGTGCCAAGATCGTCTTGCCGACGCCCGGCACATCCTCGATCAATACGTGGCCACGGCAGAGAAGCGCCACGAGAATCTTGTCTATCGTGTCGTCACTCCCGAAAAAGACGGTACTCACATTGTTCCTAATGCGCTGTGCCCAGTCGCTTACCTTGTTCATTTCTGCTCCTTTCTGCTTTACGCGTTCGCGCGCTCTGGGCGCGTCTGTGTTATCTCATTCACTCGAGAACCAAAGGCGTCAATCTCGTTCGCCTCGGGTTTCTGCTTTCCGTATACCAGCTTCTCAAACTGAGAGCCCGCCGCCTTCAGTTGCTCCGCCTGTGTCGGCACCATGGTCGCCAAGCGATTGGTGTAGAAGTACGGCCCCATCCACGGCTGATACGCGTACCCGGCCTTTTCACCCCACTTAATCAGCTTGATGTACGAACGCAGAAGCTTCCCAACTTCCTTTTGACGCTTTGGCGTGCCCGATCGACGCGAACGACCTTGAAAGAGCCCCGAGTTCTCCCGGAAGTTCTGAACCACTCTCCGTGCCTCGCCAAACGCTCGCTTTGAATTCTGAAAAAGCTCCTTCAGAGACCGAACAAAACCGCGAAACCCATCTCGGATGCGCGCGAAGAAGTTCCCGATGATTCGCTTCGGGTTGAAGCTCTTGAGGCGCTGACGCGCGTCCTTCGAAAAGAGAGGGCTGATAAGGAAGTAGAGCATGCCGGCCGCTATCGCCCCGAGGAGCACAAGACCGACGACGCGAGCAATCTGTTGCGTTGTTTGATTCTGCTCCACCGCCGCGAGCGATCGTCGCTCGCCGGGAGTGATCTCATCGTCGAGGCGTTGGCGCTCGCGAAAGAGGTCGCTCGTGTCGATCGTCCGATCCATGTCGCGATCGAGTTGGTTGGTGACCCGCCGCATAAACTCATCGATCACGGAGGGCGGGACGATTGCGTCGTCACCGGCGAGCGGGATCGAGATAAGGACTACGACGGCACTGAGAAACACTGCGACGCGATAACGCTTGGCAAGGATCTTGTGAACTGACGCCACTCCGTCGGCCAGCGCGCTGTTCTCCCAGAGCCAACCATTGGCCGCCAGCACAACAAACGCCGATACAATCAGCTGCCCAGTGACAATGCGTGCCAACAGCGGTAGTGAATCGATGCCGGCTGCCGACCCGAGGACAAAGAAGATAACCCCGAGCAGCGAGAGGGTGATGGTCCGTGACCGAATCTTCCGCACGGCTTCGTCCGCCTCTCCACTTTCGGTGTTCGCCGAACGCGCCGCCTCTTGTAGCTCCTCACCGGGTTTCTTGCCGACAAGTAGCTTTAAAAACGCCTCGCGACGCTTTAGGAGGCCGTGCAAAGCCGCCACGATGATCCAGGCAATAAAGGTGAACGCCACCCCGTAGATGATCTCTGCTCGAACAGGGTTAAAAACGCCTGCGGCAATGTACCCGCCGAGGAAGAGGAAAGCACCGACGGAGATAACGACAAGGGCGAGCACCTCTCGCAATCGCACCGAGACGGCTGAACTCCTCGACTTTTCAATCGAGTTGGTAGAAATCACCGCCTCGACGGCAAAGACAAAGGGAACGATAATTGTCGACGGAGCAAGCGGCGTGAAGAGCAAGCGCACGAGTGTTGCGCGCAATAGAATGTCGAGCATCCAGACAAACAAAAACCCGACGGAGAGCGCCGTCAGCGGATGCGAAAAGCTCCGTAGGCGCTGGAGTCGTTTCTCATCCATGAAGCACCTCTTCTCCGCGTTCGGTTACGTCGTGGGTTAGGATGTCGTGCACCCACTCGTCCGCTCGATTCATATGCCGCGATCGCACCTCGAACAGCGAGATCTTGTAACCCTTTCGTCGTTGCGCCATAAGCGCGAGCGCCTCGTTCTCTTTGAGAGGAGGCGAGACAACAAAGATCTTTGTGCCGTTTGGTACACTTACCCCAGCCTTGAGCATGTACTCGGCAAAGTTGACGTAGTTACTGTCGAGTTGGACGCGTGCGAGCGTCTCGAGAATGCTCACCGCATTCCCGTAGCCGGCCTTTACCGGGGTGGAGGGCCGCTGCCCGGTCTCGGGGATAACCCCTGTGGTGATGAACCCGAGCTCTTGCTTGATCCGAACTCCGTAGAAGACAAGCGATGCGGCTACCTCCGTCAATCGGTTCACAAGCGTCTCTTTGCCCCGCGTTGGGAAATCGCGTTCACTTAGGTTCAGAAGGATCAGAATGGGGAAGTAGATCGAAGGCTGATACTCCATGCTGTAGAGCTTGCCCATTCGAGCACTCGCCTTCCAGTTGATCCGTTTCATCTCATCGCCCGGCTGGTACTCACGAATCGACGAGTAGCGCGTCATGTCCTCGTAGAGCTTGTTGCTCACCTGGATGCTGCCCGAGGGAAGCCCGACTCGTTGGGGCAGGTCGAGGTGATAGACCGACGGGTAGACGATAATCGGAACCGTTGATTCGGTGCGCTTTCGAAACGAGTAGGTCTTGAACGGGTCGTGACCGGTGAGTCGAACCGGCCCCGCCTCGTACTGTCCCCTCGTTCGCCCGACCGCACCGTAGGTAAGCACCTTCTTCTCAAAGGCACGTAAGGTGACGGTGAACGTTGCCTCGTGCTCGGGGAAAATGCCGGTCGAGACGGTGTCTTGAACCTGCATGAGATAGATGGGCAGGAGCGATCGGTTTTGGATGACGATGGAGACCTCGAACCGCTGGTTGCAGTTTGCGTACACGGTATTGGTCTCGCGTTCTACCGAAATCAAGAGAGGCGCGAGAATGTTGTAGAGTGCCGCCAAGAGCCGCAAGAGCATAATCGCCAGAATCGCGACGCGAATCGGCGGGAACGGCATGAATATAAAGAGAACGATCAAGACGACGACGAGGGTGGCCTCGCGCGCCTTGCGCTCCTTTTCAACATAGATCATGCAGACTCCTCGCTCGGAGTAGCCTGCGCCTGCTCGACAAGCTGGTTGATGATCTGGAGCTCATCGATGCCCTTGAGCTGCACCTCGGGTCGCACTGCGATTCGCTTCTGAAGCACCGCGGGCGCAAGCTCGATCACCTCGCTAAGCGACGCGGCACTCTTCCCGCGGATTGCCGCAAGCGCCTGACTTCCGCGATAGAGCGCCATCGAAGCACGGGGCGAGGCGCCTAAGAGGAGCCGGCTGTCGTTTCGAGTAGAAGCGACGAGGCGGAGAATCACCTCCTCCACCTGATCGGATACCGCGACTTCGGGAACCTGTTGCTGCAGGTCGACAACGGTATCTAATTCGGTAACAGGCTTGAGATCTGTGACCGGGTGGGTAAGCCGCTGCTGCGCGACCATAATCTCAGACTCCGCCTCTTCGGGTGGATAGCCCATCGAAAGCGAGAGGAAGAAGCGGTCCTTCTGTGCCTCGGGAAGCGGAAAGGTTCCCTCGAACTCGACCGGGTTTTGGGTGGCAATCATAAAAAACGGATCGGGCAGATCCTGAGCCTTACCTTCGACGCTGATCTTGAAGTCGGTCATGGCCTCGAGGAGCGCGGACTGCGTTCGAGGCGTAGCACGGTTGATCTCGTCTACGAGAAGAACGTTGGCCATGATCGGCCCTTGCTTGAAGGTGAACTCACCCGACTTCGGGTTGTAGATGGACACACCAAGAACGTCTGCAGGCAAGAGGTCTGGGGTACACTGGATACGCTTGAAATCGCCACCGAGGGTAATCGATAGCGCGCGCGCGAGGATGGTCTTACCAACACCCGGGTTGTCCTCGAGCAAGGCATGACCGCGACAGAGCAGGGCAACGAGCAGTTTCTCGATTACCTCAGACTTGCCGTAAACGACGTTTTCAACGGAAGCAGTTACCTGCTTCGCCCAATCTTGAATAGAACTCATCACCACGACTCCATGTTTCGACTGAATCGAACAACCAAAAAGATCGGGTGTGAGCGAGCGACCCTGTGAATGTAGCAGGAAGGGCCACGGTGGTCAAGCGTGAGTCTTGAGAGGCAGTGATTGGCGAGTTCCTCATTTCATCGGTAGCTTTCCTCCATGCATTATCAAGGAAAGGTCGATGTAAGCGGCGCGGCTGAGCTTCGTGAGGGTGAACGTGAGGGCGCGGTTCGGGTTCAACGGGTTCCGGAAGCGACGCGACTCGAGCTAAATCCCGGAGCGCAGGAGAGAACTCTCGATCCGGCGAATGTCGAGATTAGATTCGTGCTCGAAGCGGGCAAGGCCGAGATCACGCTGAGCAGCAGCGGCGAGCTGCACTGTTCGGTGTTCTGCGGTGACCTTGACAGCTGCCGGCGATTTGTGGTTAGCGAGCAACCGCAGGCGATTTCAATCACCCTTCCCGAGCCGCAGCGTAGCCGCTTGCTCGCCATCTCAGAGATGCCTGAGGCTCATGCGAGGTTCTCTGTTCACCTCGTACGGCTCCAGTTTCATGGTCAGGCCCAGCTCTTTCTGCACGGCGTGAGCGGCGCGGTGCGTCCACCAAGACGTGATGAACTGCCCGAGAAGACGTTGCTTACCTATGGGACATCGATAACGCAATGGGCCAATGCGACGGCACAGCACCTGACCTGGCCCGCGCAGTGCGCGTGGCGGCTCGGCACCGATCTGATCAACCTCGGCGTGTCCGGAAGCTGTCACGCCGAGAATGCCTTCGCCGATCACATCGCGGATCGCGACGACTGGGATATCGGGGTCTTCCCCCTCTCGGTAAACATGGTGGGCGCAGGGTTCACCCTCGATGAGTTCGAGGCGCGGGTTCGCTACCTAATCGAACGACTGGTCGAGAAGCACCCGGAGAAGCCGCTTTTCTTCATCAGCCTCTTCCGGTACTTCGCCGACTGGGGAGAACGACAGGAGAACGCACAGGCTCCGCCTGACGAATTTCGAAAACGCCTTCGGATCGTTGTCGGTTCGTACAACAATCCGAATCTTTACGCAATTGACGGACGCGAGATGCTCGATGGCCCGACGGGCCTTGCTACCGACTTGATTCACCCTTCGGATCTGGGAATGATCACGATCGGAGAGCGCATTGCCTCCGTCATCAAGGAAAACGTGATATGGGCGTGAAGAAGCAGTTTGTTCGCGTGATTATTGTCGCAGCAGCCGTTGCGGTGTTCGCGCCGGCCGGTCTTGCCGCGGTAGAGGGCGAGACTCCGCCGAGCTACAAGGATCTGAACGAGATCGCCCCTTGGGAGCGCTATCCTCGTGCGCTTGGCGCCGCCTGGGCGCAAATCACCGGAAGCGGACTGCACTACCACCGGTGGAACGGTGACAACGGCCTCCACCTTGCCGCAGGCATCATCTACCTCCCTCCTGAGCAGGCATGGGAGACAACACTCGATTACAATGTCGGCGCGGCCTATCAGCGGCGGCTGTTCGGCGACGTGTACTCCTCGTGGCTCTCCGGCGCTCTCTATCTCTTTGCCGGAGGCCACCACCGCGGCTTCGTGCCGATTCTCTACAGCGAGAGTGCAGCCGCGAGTGCCCCGCCGCCGGCGGGGCTTTTTATTGTCACGAAGGAGTGCTCTATCTCAACTTCAGCAACTCGATAAACCGAGCTTCCAGCGCTCGCTCGAAGAGAACATCGAACAAGCCGAGGCAAACCGGCCGCAGCTTGCGAGAGAAGCAGCGAGCCGATAGCATGGAGCTCTCACAGAGGAGAGCTCGTGGACAATCGACTTTGGTATAAGAACCCCGCCTCGCAATGGGTCGAGGCCCTGCCCGTAGGGAATGGTCGCCTAGGCGCGATGGTCTACGGCGGGATTCCGCACGAAGAGATTCAACTCAATGAGGAGACGGTGTGGGAAGGCGCCTACATTGACCGGCTCAACCCTCGCGCGGCCGAGGCTCTGCCGGAGATACGGCGTCTCCTCTTTGAGG
>JBMCTC010000056.1:0-14288 GCA_048624115.1 Spirochaetota bacterium | reverse complement strand
AGCCGATAGACGAAGGGGGCATCTATCGCTTCCCGGGGAGGACTCGAACCCCCACAGGCAGAACCAGAATCTGCAGTGCTACCATTACACAACCGGGAAAGGTTTTGTTGTCCCGAACTTTACTGACGGGAAATCGTGTTGTCAAGTCACTCGCTCTCGTAGTTTATGAGCGTATACACCGACAGCGGCGCAACGCGTTCTTGATACTCCAAGAACGGAAGCCCGACAACGCTAAACGCCTCGAGCGGTCGGCTCCCGGCCTCTTCAATGAGCGCCGCAGCCGCGGCGATCGTTCCGCCGGTCGCGACAAGATCGTCTACAATTAGGATGTTCTGATCTGCGGGAAGGTCACTCTTGTGAATCTCGATCGTATCCTCGCCGTACTCGAGTTCGTAGGTTTTTTTGTAGGTCTCGCCCGGCAGCTTTCCGGATTTGCGAACCAAAATCACCGGTATACCCAGGCGCAGGGCAAACGGGGTCGCGAAGAGAAACCCTCGACTCTCGATCGCGGCAACCGCACCGAGATCGGCATCGAAGTAGCGCTCTACCATCTGGTCGATGCAATACGAGAGCGCCTCGGGATTCATCAGGATGCTCGTGATGTCGTAGTAAAGGATGCCTGCCTTTGGAAAATCCGGCACCTTTCGAATGACGCTATCAAGATTCATACAATCCCCGCGTTACGGATAGGTTTTGCGGAAGCCGGGTACCCGCGCGACCACATCAAGCGAGAGGTCATCGACCTCACCAGCCTTTAGTTGATGATACCCGAGACCGGCGATCATTGCACCATTGTCGGCACAGAGGGAAAACGAGGGGAACACCGCCTCCACTCCCGGCAGAGCGTTGAGCGCAGTGCGCAAATAAGAGTTTGCCGCGACGCCACCCCCCACGACGAGGCGGTTCATCGTCGTGTCCTTGAGCACCCGCTTTACCCGTTTGACAATCGAGTCGATTGCAGCACGCTGGAAGCTCGCAGCGAGGTCGGCCTGGGACGCATCGCGGGCCGACAATCCTTCTCGAAGATAGTTGTCGGCATGGTTGATGACGGCCGTTTTGAGTCCCGAGTACGAGATGTCGTAGCGATGATCACCCTTGTGCAGACTCGAATCTGGAAACTCGTAGGCGTACGCATCTCCCCGTGCAGAAAGCTTGTCAATGGCCACACCACCGGGGTAGCCGAGACCGTAGTGCTTGGCCACTTTGTCGAATGCCTCACCGCAGGCGTCGTCAATAGTTGTGCCAAGTACTTCGATCGCCAGGGGACCATCGACTCTGCAGATGAGGGTGTGACCTCCGGAAACGAGCAGGCCTAAATACGGATACTCGATCGGTTGCTCAAGCTGAGGTGCGTAGAGGTGCGCGAGGATATGATTTACCCCAATGAGAGGAACCTCAAGGCCAAACGCGAGCGCCTTGGCAAACGAAAGGCCCACGACGAGCGATCCAACAAGTCCTGGGCGAATGGTGACCGCGACGGCACCGATCTCAGTCGCCTTGGTTTTTGCGTTTGCAAGCGCCTCTTCATAAACGCGAGAGATCCACTCAGTGTGGGTGCGACTCGCGATCTCGGGAACGACTCCGTTATAGGGTCGATGCTCTTCGAGCTGGGTCGCTATCACCTGGCCGAGAATGTGAGATCCGTCCGCTACGAGGGCGATCGAACACTCGTCACACGAGGTTTCTATTCCGAGTACGATCATCGAGAGTCCTCTGCGATCCGCGGCACCGTAACCGCCGACGAGAGGGTGCCGAAAAAGTACCCTCGCTCGGCGAGCACGGGATGAATCTCCCGCAAGGTTTCTGCAAGAACGGGTGCCGTCACATGGCCAATCATGACAACCGATTCCCCCTTATGAACTCGCTCGAGTGCAATCCCAATCGACTCCAGAATAGCATCTCGCTCGCGCACATTATCCAAGAAGACGTGCCGCTCCGCGAACGGCAGCGCTAATCGCGACGCCACCGTTCGCGCGACACTCTCTGCACTGGTTCGACTGTCGAGAAAAAACAATCCTTGCTCACGCAACGTGAGCAGTACCTCACCCATGAGGGCAGCATCCGCGGTGGCTCGCGATCCCATGTGGTTGTTCGCGCCCACGGCACCTGGAACCGATTCGAGGTTTGCAAGCAGCGTTTTCCGGATTTCCGACGGCAGCATCGCAACGCGAACCGCCCCTGCTCCCGGATCTGCATTTCCCAGCGGTTCCATTGGCAAGTGCAGCAGCACTTCGTTTCCGCTCCGGCCAACCTCGAGCGCGGACTCGACCGAGTAGTCACGCAACGGCAGGACAGCAACGGTCATCCGAAACGGGAGATCGAGAAAGAGACGCAGCTCATCGAGGGAGCGCCCGGCGTCGTCGAGCACGAGGTAGAGCGTACCCCACTCACTCGGCCCGCGGTCGGTTTCCGGCAGCCACCAGAGCGACGTCTCGCGCGTCGGCCGCTCGCCGTCGGGGACACCCTCGTCTGCCGGGTACGTCTCCGTAGGTTGGTCAGCCGTGTTCGCCGTTGAACCGGTCGCGCTCGGCGCGCCTGTTGAGCTCGATGGGTCGGTCGAAGCCGTCGCATCTTCATCACGTTCGACGGCCGGAGGATCGGAAGCTACGCGTGAGCCACCCTCGCGGTCCGGCTGCGGCAGCAGCACGATGACGAGTCCAATGAGAACGGCAATAACCACGAGCAGCGAGACCATGAGTTGCTGCTCATGCCGCTTTTGTTGCGTCGGGGTGCGTTTGGGCTTTTTCTTGTTTGATGGTAAAGGCCGTCGGTCTCGACGGCCTGGTTCTGGTCTCTTCACGGCTCAATCATATGATCGAGTATTCCGCGATGAAATTAAAGTGGGCCGGTATGATTTCTTACTCGTATACGAACTCTTGAATCTCTTCGGAGTGCTGGCGAAGCTTGCGAAGTGCGCGCATCTCGATCTGACGCACGGTCTCAGGGCTTATGCCCATCTCGTCACTGATACGCTTGAGCGTGTACTTCTTCCCTCCGTGGAACGCGAACCGGTAGAGCAGGATCTTCTTTTCCTTTTCGCGTAGACGCTCGAGGAATCTGAGCGTCTCCTGCCGCATTTCGCGCTGCATTACTTCGGTGTCGGGCGAGTAGCTGTAATCTTCAAACACATCGTGAAGAGTTCCCGAATCGCTGTTGATGTCGCTGTCGAGTGAAACGGGACCCGTCGAAATGTTGAGAATCTGCACAACGTCTTCGGTGCTGATCCCGACCTCTTTTGCAACCTCTTCTACGCTTGGCCGGCGCATGAGTCGTTGGCTTAGACTGTTGAACGCGCGTTGGATCTTGCGCAGGGCGTCTTCCTTCCGATGAGGCAATCGGATGCTGCGTCGCTTGTTGCTGAGCGCTCTTGTAATAGACTGTTTGATCCACCAGCTCGCGTAAGTAGAAAAGCGGACCTGCTTTCTATGGTCGTATTTGCCGGCGGCCTTGAGAAGACCGAGGTTGCCCTCTTGCACCAGGTCGAGCAAGCCGACGTCTGCGGAGACGTATGCTTTTGCGATCTTCACAACAAGCCGCAGGTTGGCCTCGATCAGTTGCTTGCGAGCAGCCTCATCTCCAGCCTCGATACGCCGCGAGAGCTCTAGCTCCTCTTCAAAGGTCAGTAGCGGCGTTTTCCTTATCTGATCGAAGTACGCCTTCAGCGTATCATCGTCTCGTACTGTCTTTGCCTTTTTTTTGGTCACGCTATGCTCCTGCGATTCACTTTGCA
The DNA here is from genome assembly GCA_048624115.1 of Spirochaetota bacterium. Taxonomy (GTDB): domain Bacteria; phylum Spirochaetota; class Spirochaetia; order DSM-27196; family SLST01; genus SLST01. Next base: position 10,558 of record JBMCTC010000056.1, on the reverse strand, counting down.
ATTCGCGTGCCAAGCACTGGTTTCGAGTTGCGATGCTCTAAACTGTTATGCCAAACAAAATTACAGTGCCCTCCGAGGAGGACGTCGCGACAGGAAGGAAAAATTGTATGAATTTATGCACGAACCATTTGTTCTAGGTATAAAAAATCATAACTGCGTATGAGACGAATAGCTCTCTGTGATCAGTTCCGCCACTCCGAGACTCCCGGTTGCAGCAATCATCCGGGAATACTCGTCGTATAGCATGTCTTCAAAAACTTCCTCTGCAAAGCCCCCGCCTAGAAGATCGTCTTGCTTATTGAGTGTAGCACGCATTGTGTCTAACATCTGCTTAACAAACAAAGCTTCGAACTCTGTCGCGACGGCCTTCAGTTGCTCGTCCCGCGAGCCGCGCGGACGCTCAAGGTTAACCTGAGTCGCGTTCCACTGGGCTAACGTAGCTTGAGAGACTTCCATGGTTACCGCTTCAAGTTGTTGGCGATTCCGAGCATAGTATCGCTCGTCTGGATCGCCTTCGAGTTCATCTCGTACGCCCGCTGAGCTACGATCATATCGACCATCGCACCCACAACATCCACATTCGAGAGTTCGAGAAACTTGTGAAGCGTTTGCCCCATGCCATCAAATCCCGGCTGCACGGCAATTTGATCACCCGAGGCAGCGGACACCTTCAAGAGGTCGTCACCGATAGCCTGCAGCACTGCGGGGTTCACAAAACGATACAGTTCGAGTTGTCCAACTTCCACAGGATCGTCGAGCCCGGGAAGGCGCACCGTTACCCGCCCGTCCTGAGAGACCGCAACAGAGTCACGAATAAACCCTTCGGGCAACACAAGCTCGGGCATGAGTCGGTATCCGTTACTGTTCACAAACTGGCCGTTTGAGTCGATTTTGAACGACCCGTCTCGTGTGTACGCAAAGCTGCCGTCGTAGAGGCGAACACGAAAGAAGCCCTCGCCCTGGATCGCAATGTCGCTCACGTTCTCGGTGTTTTGCAATGACCCCTGCGTAAAGATCTTTTGGGTTGCCGCAACCTTCACGCCGTGGCCCACCTGAATTCCAACCGGAACAAGCGTCTCTTCAGTAGCGGGCGTCCCGGCGAGTCGTACGGTGTGGTAGAGCAGGTCTTCGAAGTCGGCTCGGTTTCGCTTGAAGCCTGTCGTGTTGACGTTCGAGAGGTTGTTGGCAATCGTGTCAATGTTGAACTGCTGCCCATTCATGCCGGAAGCTGCAGTGTAGAGTGATCGCATCATATGCGCTCCTTATAGTCGGATAGCCTCGTTGATCAGCCTTCCGGTCATTTGGTCGTGTGCTTGAATCGATTTCTGATTCGCCTCGTACGCGCGATTCACCTCGATAAGACGAACCATCTCATCAACGGGGTTTACATTACTGTTCTCGATAAAGCCTTGGCGCACTTTGGGACGATTGTCACCAATCGTGACAGAAGCATCGCCTGACTCTTCGGTCGTTCGCCAGAGACTGCTTCCCTGCTTCGTGATGTAACGCGGGTTGCGCATGCTCACGATGCGAAGACGGTCGACCACCTCGGTGTCTTCCCACTCGTTTTCTCGCATGCTCACCAGGCGGTCGGGATCACCCGAGAACCGATCGTTCTCGTAGATCACGCCATCCTCGTCGATGACAAAGTTGTTCAGCTTGAGCTGAATAGGCCCATCTTCGCCCAGGACCGGATAGCCTTCCTTGGTGAGGAGCAACCCTTCCCTGCCGAGAATAAAGGTCCCATTTCGGGTGTAACGCTCTCCGTACGGCGTGTCTACCACAAAGAAGCCTTCACCCTCGAGGGCAACGTCAAAGGTATTCTCAGTTTGAATAAGCTCGCCTTGAGCAAACACGGTGTAGTACTCGTTGGTTTCTACCCCGGTTCCAACCGAACCGACGATCGGAGCGACGTCGTAGGAGCCAAAGGGGAAGTTGCGGAATGGAATCTGGGTGACGCCGTCGTCGGCAAGACGCCGAATCAACAACTCGGGAAACGCCTTCTCGATGGGCATATCTCGCTTGTAACCGGTCGTGTCGACGTTCGCGAGATTGTTCGAGAGCGCATCAAGCCTGTTTTCTTGTGCCAACATTCCTGCGGCGCCGGTGTAAATGCCTCGAAGCACTGCTTCCTCCCGTTCTCTACTATCGGAGCGTGAGGCCATTACGTTTACGGGTGAAGAAGAAGAATCGACGAATGGTGAACAAAACTGGAAGGAAGCCAAGAGAGAGATTCGAACTCTCGACCTGCTCATTACGAGTGAGCTGCTCTACCACTGAGCTATCTTGGCATTAGGGGGGAAATATATCTCGAAAAGACCGTTGTGTTAAGTGTTCACCGGGAATCCGGCTCTGCTTCATAGGGGAGTAGGTCGATGATGCCCGCGAGCAGCGCGGGCAAGCTCCACGCAAGCAACGAGCCGGCGTAGGGTCGTAGGCCCCAATCATCGAGGGCGCCGGCAGAGGCGGCTATGCCACCGACGAGCCCGACTCCCCCGGCGAGCAAACCCACCGCGGCGCTAACAAACCGCCACCGCATGATCGCCGCTCCATTGTCGCGCGCCTCTGCCGATAGCAGCAGGATGTTCGGCACGGAGAGCAACGTCACCGATCCGACAAACGCGATGTACTCCGGAGGTGTCTCGACTCCCTGAGCGAGGAGCACTGCGGCAGGGGTAATGGCCTCTACGTACGCGACTGTCCGCTGCAGGAGATCATTGGCACAGACAGGATGAGCGAGAAGCACGAGAATGGTGAATGCGAAAAGTGCTCGGCGTCGGCGCTTATGTCCCAGGCCGAGACTCACGAGTCGAGAGATCACTGTTTGCGACGGCTCCCGACGAATCGTACGAACTCGTTGATATTCTTCAAAATGATCTGGTCTTTCATGACTTCGAGCCGCCGCTGGGTAACAAAGTGGTTGAGCACACGCTTCGTTTCCTCGACCGAGAGTCCGGCCCAATGGGCAACGTCTTCCGGCGTGGTCATGAACACGCGCTCGTCGGTCTCTTCATCCGGGGGCGGTTGCCCTTCATGCAGCATGAGGAACACGTCGGCGACGCGGGCCTGCGTATCCTCGAGCGTAAGAATCATAAAGCGCCTGCGTTGGTCGTAGATCCGCTTGGTGAAGAGCTTCAAGAGCTTGAGCGCAATTGCTGGATTACCCCGCATAAGAATCTCGAAGTTTGCTCGGTTAAACTCGAGGCACTTGACCTGCTCGATTGCTATTGCGGTCGCCGACCTCGGCGCCTCTTCGAGAATCGCCATCTCTCCAAAGACCTCGCCAGGCTGCAGGACATCGACTGTTTTCTCGATATCTCCCATTATCTTGGAGATCTGGACGCGACCGGTCTGGATCAGGTAAAACGCGTCGCCGGGCTCGAACTCACAGAATATGATCTCTCCCGGTTGATAGGTTACCGCAAATCGTTCAAATGCCTCGAGCCCCATTACGCCTCCAAAGCCTGCTTTGCCTTTCGTACTTTGCGAAGCAGCGCGTCACCAGCACCCGGCATGTTGACGATTTTGTCGTAGAAACTCTCGGCCTTGTTGAGATCGCCCCGTTCCTGGTACGACTGCCCGACGTAGTAGAGCGCGTCAGGCAGCTCGGGAATCTTCGGATAGCGCTGGATCAAGTTCGTGAAGTGTTTGATACTCGCGTCGTACTGCTTCAGGCTAAAGAAGCAGCGCCCCATTTCGAACAGGCTCTTGATCCGGTACTCCTCGTCGCCACTTGTTTCGGCGAGCGTCTTGAATCTGCGCAACGCTTCGGCGTAGTTGTCCTGAGTAAAGACGCTCACCGCCGCGTAGAACTCCTGAGCATCTTGGGAGAGTTGCTTACCCGACTCGGGCTTTGGATTCGCAGTTGGGGCGGCGTCAAGGCCTTGAATGTTTGGTCCCTTCCCCGCTCCGTACTGCTGCGCGAACTGCTCGGCCTTCTGTGCGAACTCGTTTGCTTGCGCGTGGAATCGGCCTGATGGATAGTAGGTCAGATACCTGCGAAAGGCATAGACAGCCTGCTGGTACCTTTTTTTTCCAAGATAGTACTGGCCAATGTTGTAGAGCCCGACCTCCGGATCGACTTGATCGTCCTCCGCTATTAGTGCACTGACCTTTACGTGTATGCGACGGAGTTGGGTGCTAAACACCTTGAGCATCTTGAGGATGATACGAGTGTTTTGACTGACGAGCTGCTCGAACTCAGGCACGGTGAACATCAGAACCACCGCGTCGGCAAGGACAACGGCATTCTCTTCGCGCGGGTAGCGGCCGAGCGCGCTCTTAACGCCGAAAAACTCGCCGGTTTGAATACGGTCGTGTATCTCTTGTCCCGTCTCGATGTCAGTCGAGTTGAGGCTGACTTGGCCGGACTTCAGTATGTAGATTTTGTCACTCACGTCCCCACTAAAGTAAATGACAGAATTGGCCTTGAAAGTCATCGGTCGAGGCACGGTTGGAAACTCCTCGAGTGAACTGTAACCACTTGATTCCAATATATCAAGAATGTTTTCCGAGCACCCCGTTAGGGTTCAACCGGCCGATTTGCTATAATTGAGCACGAATGGTCGAACTACACGCACACTCAACAGCCTCCGACGGGGCACTCTCGCCGAAGCGCCTCGTCGCGCTTGCCGCATCGGAGAAACTCACTGCGCTCGCCCTCACCGACCACGACACGGTAGATGGACTCGATGAGGCCGTGAAAGCGGCCGAGCAGTACGGTATCCAGTTTCTGCCGGGGATAGAACTCGAGGTCGATTTCAACCCCGGAACGTTTCACCTGCTCGGGCTTGCACTCGATCGATGGACCGGGCGCGTGAGAAAGCGGCTCGAGCAGTCGAAGAAGTATCGCAAAGAACGCAATCTCGAAATGGTCAGATTGATGCAAGAGGCAGGTATCCCCATTACGTATCGAGAGCTCACGGAGCTCTCAGGACACGATACGGTGGGGAGACCGCACTTCGCGGCGTTATTGCACAAAAAGGGAGTCATTGGGTCGCCACACGAAGCATACGCGAGCATGATTGGTAACCACGGAAAGTTCTATCGACAGAAGAAGTCGCCGCACATTGGTCAGGCATGCGCTGCCATTCACGCCGCCGGCGGGGTCGCCGTACTCGCACACCCCCACACCCTGGAGCTTGACTTGCACGATCTGCAACGGTCATTGTTGCGTTGGAAAAGCGAGGGGCTCGACGGTATCGAGGCGTACAACGCGACCGCCCCGATTGAGGACGGTCACCGCTTCGCTGCACTCGGGCGAGAATTGGGACTCGTCGTAACGGCGGGGAGCGATTTTCACACGCCCTACTCAGGGTCACGGCGTATCGGCATCGGGCCTGGTGGCATGCCGATCGAAGACGCGATTATTGACGAGCTATTGGAGTACAAGCATGGGCTACGTTGAGCGTGTCGGTGCGCGCACCATAGCGCGTGTGAAGAGTATCCTCTACGGGCTCGGGTTTATGGTCGAGGTTGTCCGGCAAACCGCGAAGACTCTTATCCGCCGAAAGGCAATCAATCGGGTTCTGACAATGCAGATCTTGTTCACAGGAGTGGAGGCGCTCACGATTATCGCGACCATCAGCCTGAGCATCGGGGCGGTCATTGTGATCCAGGGCCTGAGTATCCTCCCGCAGTTCGGTCAGGGCCAGTTTATCTATAGCATCCTTATTATCGTTATTACCCGAGAGCTCGGTCCGATTCTTACGGCGCTGATCGTCGCTGCGCGCTCGGGGACAGCGATCGCGACCGAACTCGGCAACATGGTCATTGGCCACGAGGTCGAGGCATACAGCGTTACCGGAATCAACCCCGTGCAGCAACTCGTGGTCCCCCGTTTCCTTGGCGTCACGGTGAGCACGTTTATCCTCAACCTCTACTTCAACCTGTTTGGCCTCGTGGGCACATTTGTCGTCACCCAGTTTGTTAACCCGATTCGGCTGCAGGAGTATTTCGGAGGACTGCTCGCCTCGCTTAGCATAAATGACGTGCTCTCGAGCACCCTCAAGAGCCTTCTGTTTGGGGCTATCATCGCAATCGTTGCGACGTACCACGGCCTACGAGTCGAGCGCTCCTCGACTGAGATCCCGGTAGCAGCAATCAAATCGGTAGCACACGGTATTATGTTGACGATTGTGGCAAATGCGGTCGTGACGCTTGTCTATTACATATGAGGGAGGAACCCGCCGTGGAACAACGGCCCGCCTGCTCCGTTTCCAACGCAACAGTTCTCTTCGAGGAGTCGAGAATACTCTCAGAGATCTCGGTTACGTTCCCCGGAGACGAATGCACTGTTATCATGGGCGCGACCGGTTCAGGAAAGAGTACGCTACTCAAGCTTGCGGCAGGGCTCGTTGTTCCCGACTCCGGGGCGATTGAGCTCCTGGGCGTGGATCCTGCTCGAGCAAGTGACCGAGAGATGGAGCGGCTACGGGCGAACAACGGTTTTGTGTTTCAGGACGCGGCTCTCTGGCAGAACCTGTCGCTGCGACAGAATCTCGAACTCCCGATCCGCTTCCACCATCCGGAGATCTCCGACCAGGAGCTCAACCACCGTCTCGAAAGGCTCACCGCAGAAGTGCAAGCCACAAAGCGGCTCGATCTGCGCCCCGCGCAGGTCTCCGTTGGTGAGCAAAAAATCATCTCCTTCCTGCGGGCAATTGTGACTCGGCCGCAGGTACTGTTCCTCGATGAGCCAACGAGCTCCATCGACAACGAACGGGTCGAGTTGATTCTGCGCGTCCTTAGACGGCTCAAGGAAGACGGCACGACGCTCATTGCCGTAACTCACGACGCCCACCTGGTGAGCCAGATCGCCGACCGAATCGTCATCCTCAGAAACGGGAGCCTACTCGCCAACGGATCGCTCGCCGACGTGGCGAGATCGGGGGATCCCCAAATCGAGCGCGTGTTGACGGACGTCCTCAGTGAAACGGCGACGTACGATGGGGACATCCTCGAGTTGCTCGATCCTGATACAAATCCATTCTTAACATAATCTCGAATTGACGAACTCGGGCTCGTGGACTAGAATCAAACGCAGATGAAGCTCAGATACCGGTTCGCGAACCAGGTCGTGGGTGCCTTTATCATCCTCGCCGTCGCCGTAACCGTCGCGCTTGTTGTCTTGATGGGCGCGAACCAACGGTGGTTCCGCCGCAACTACGAATACCATGCAATCCTCCCCGATGCTCGCGACGTCTCGAGCGGCATGGCGGTCACCTTCCGAGGGTTCACGATCGGGCGCGTCACCAATGTGACTCTGAACGAGAACAACGAGGTCGATTTGCGCTTCTACATCCACGAGGAGTATCTCGAGCAGGTACGACGCAACTCTCTGATACAGATCGTTTCGAATCCCCTTGGTGGCGGCGAGATTATCTTTCACCAAGGGCGCGAGCCAACACCGCCGATTCCTGAGGGCAGCCAGATCGCGACCTACGACTCGAAACAGGGCATTCGCCTGCGTGAGCAAAACGACGTGATTGTGCTCCGGACCGCCGATCCGGTGGCTCAAATTCTCGATCAAGTCGATCCGATTCTCCTCAACCTCGACCGAGTTCTCGTCAATATTGCCGATATTACAGGCGAAATCGACGTGGTGCTCCGCGAGGATGGGGATGCAATCGCAGGCGATGTTGCCGCGATCACAGCGAATCTTCGCGAGACGACCGATGCGATTCGCGACCCCACGGGGATCGTTCCGCAGCTTCTCGATCCGAAGGGTAGCATTGCCACGCTGCTTGACGACGATAACGAGCTCTACGTTCAGCTCAACGCAATCGTCGCCTCTCTCGAGCAGACGGTCGCGAGCCTGAGCGCTACAATGGCGCAGGTCTCCGGATTTGCGGCGTACCTCAACGATTCGCAACCTCAGATCACCTCTCTCCTGGAAGAAGGACGTGAGACGCTCGATAGCGGCCAAGATGTGCTCGAGGGCCTGCGAAACAATCCGCTGCTCCGCGGTGGAATCCCCGAGGAAGCCGAGCAGCCAACTACGTTCGAGGGAATCCGTGACAACGAGTTTTAGAAACGTCACCATAATGGCATCGCTTGCTATTCTTCTCGTGGTCGGGTGCTCCTCTGCACCTGAAACGATTACCGAAGTCCGAGACGTGCGCGACCAAGCGGCTGACAACGCAGAGTTTGGCAATCGCTACTTCAGACAAGGACAGTACCAACGGGCGCTCGACTTGTTCGAGCAGGCGCTGATGCTCAACATGTCAATCGACTACCGCTACGGGGTCGGGACCTCCTACAACTCGATTGGAAAAGTCTACTTGGCAACCGGTGCGGTTGAAGAGGCGGTATCGAATTTCGCGACGGCACATGAGATCGGCAGGAGGACCGATGATGCTCGGCTCTTGCTACAGAGCACCACCCATCTCGGTGAAGCCGCACTTCGCAGCCAAGACGTGGACCAGGCAATGGAGTTCTTTGACGAGGCTCTCGCGTACTCCGAGCGCGCCGATTCAGAAGCCGACCTCGCCGTTCTCTACCACAACATAGCGACAGCTTACAGCCGTAGAGACGCGTTCGAGCCGGCACTCGACTACTTCGAGCGTGCCCGAGAGATGAACGAGCGTCTCGAGAGGATCCCCGAGCTTGCATCGAACAACTTCATGATGGCCTCGGTCTACTCGCGACAGGGGCGCTACGAGGATGCCCTCGAGCATGCGCATCGCGCCCTCGACCTCGACAAACAAACGGAGAGTTCGCTCGGCATTGCCGCCGACCTTCGGGCGCTCGGCTCGATCTCCGAAAACATGGGCAACCTCGAGCAGGCCGAAGATTTCTTCCGACGCGCATACTTTGTGGTTGCGGCGATTGGCCGGCGAGACGACGCGGTGGCTACGCTGCAGCGACTCGAGTCACTTGCTGAGCGACTCGGTAATGGCGATCGAGTGGCGCAGTACCGTAGAGAGCGTCTCGCCTTGCTCGGCGAGACGCAATCCACGCAACCGCGGGAGAGCTCGGAGTGAAGCTCGTGTACCTGCTTCTTTCACTGGCACTGCTCGTAGTGAGCGCTACGGCACTCGCTGCACTCATCGCAACTCCGCTCTGGTTCTTGGCAGTTGAGAGCCGCGAAGTATACGCAATTCTAATGATTTCGGGAGCTTCTGTTTTGATTCTGCGAGCTCGAGCTTCGAGAAACGGCACGCGTGCCGACAATAAGAGAAAGTGAACTCATTGCGGCAGACCAGACTTGCAGGTGCAGTCTTATTTCTCCTGGGCGTCCTCGAAGCGCCGGGCGCCCAACCAGCGTTGCCTCAAATCGTGTCGCTCAATAGATCTGACGCTCTATTTGTACAGCAACAGGCCGACGTGGCCGAGTTCTACCGCCGAGAGAGTGCCGGAGGCACGACGCCGCCGCTCGCGCTCTTCTCGTATCAAATCCGCAGCGGAGATACACTCTTCGCCCTTGCTGCTCGGTTCTCCATTCCCTACAGCGCCCTGGCTACAATCAACAGGCTTTCGGGCAACTCACTCGAAGGTTTGCGAACTCTCATTGTCCCGAACGCGCCGGGAGTTTTTCTGCCACTCGAGCCGAACTCCGACCTGGAGTTCGTTATGAGCGATCTGAGACGCGATCGACCGGCGACGATTGTCATGGTCCCACGAGATGGGGATCTCGTTCCGTTTCGTTTCTTCCCGGGCGACGATTTTTTGCCGGATGAGCGACGGTCGTTTCTCGGACTCTTGTTTCGACACCCGCTGCCGAATGGTCTGGTCAGTTCACCCTTTGGAATGCGTTCAAACCCAATCACCGGCAGACCTACCTTTCATTACGGCACGGATTTCGCGGCTCCCAGGGGCACGGCGGTCGTTGCCGCGCGAGGCGGAGTGGTCACCCACGTAGGTTTTGACGCAGTCTTGGGAACTCACGTCATACTGGCGCATAGTGGTGGATTTGAGACAGTCTATGGCCACCTGGCGTCTGCTACAGTAACGTTGAACCAGGAGCTTGCTTCAGGTATGATCCTGGGACGGGTTGGGAGCACTGGTTTGACTACCGGGTCTCATCTTCACTTCGAGATACGGCAGCACGGGCGGCATCGAGATCCTCTGCCCATGCTCCCTGGAGCCGAATGAGAACATCACGAATACTCGCCATTCTGTCTTTTGCCTCGTTTGCCGCCGTCCTGCCTGCACAGGCGCTGCGCGGCCCGCTGGCTGCTCGCCTCGAGGTGCAACCCGGCACGTCAAAAACCGCCACGCTCGGAATGGAAGAGATCGTGCTGGTAGAACTCGCGGGCGATACGCGCTTCTTCGATGCAATCGAGATCCGTCTCGAGACGCCGGCGGCGGTTTCGTCGGTGTCGGGAGCCGTCTCGTTGAGCATTCTCGGCCCTGCGCGAGTTTCGGGAGAGGGTCCAGTTACCGACATCGTTGGCGAAGAACTCCTCTTATCCCCATTGCAACGCGGAGGCACGACGTTTTACCAGATCAAACTCCGCGAGGACGCGGAACCGAGCGCGTCGGCGGCAGTTCGACGTATCGAGAAGGTTGTTCCAGCTTCACAGTTCCCAATCGCGCTCTCAATCGTGACAAGAAT
>JBMCTC010000055.1:0-14335 GCA_048624115.1 Spirochaetota bacterium | reverse complement strand
CTCCCTCCATGATCACGTAGTAGCCAACGAGATCGTGTAGAAAGCGTTGGACGTTTGCATCTCCCTCTGTTGTGAAGTTCGGATCAAAGACGCCTTCGGTAAGCTTGATGACAAACTCGTCCTTCTCCCTGATCGAGGGGATTGTCTCGTACATGCCGTAGATCTCTTCTGGGTCGAGTCCAAGCGAATCGCAGCAATAGATGAAGGTGTCGGTGTGCACGGCTTCTTCGAATGCCTGGCGCAGCATGTACTGGCGACACTCCGGGTTTGTAACGTGGTTGTAGGCCGCAAGGACGATGTTGTTGGCGGTGAGGCTCTCGGCCGTAGAGAAGAAGCCGAGGTTCCAAAGAATCAAACGGCGTTCTTCAGGCGAGAGGGCGTTGCCCTTCCACTGTTCGATGTCGTCTTGCATCGGCACCTCTTCAGGTGTCCATGTGTTTGCGAGTGCATCTTTGTAGTGCTGGCGCGCCCACGTATAGGTCATCGGGAGGATCTTGTTCGGGTCGGTCTTGGTGTTGTTGATAATACTCATCTTGTTCTCCGTTCCGTTCTTACTGACACGACTCACAGTCTGGGTCGAGTACGCTGCACGCGTCGCCTACCTGAGTTGCCGGCACGTCGACGGCCTTGATTGCACCTGGAGCCGGAGCGGGGTTTGCGACTGAGGTTGTCGTTCCCGGCGGGTCACTTGGCGCAATGCTTCCGTCTCCTCCCACTAAGTCGGGAGTTGCCCCTGCATTGGCGGCCGCCGTCCCCGACTGGTCGCGCTTTTGGGTATAGCCGTACTTCTTGGCGTCGAGTGTCGATTTTTCGATCTGGCTCGCTCCAAGCGTTCTGAGGTAGTACGTCGTCTTGAGGCCACACTCCCACGCGGCGGTGTAGATGTCGTGAAGCTTCTTGCCGCTCGCTCCCCTCATAAACACGTTGTGGCTCTGGCTTTGGTCGATCCATTTGCCTCGCGCTGCGGTGATCTTGATCAGGTGCACAGGATCGATTTCGAATGCTTCTTTGTAGAGGTTCTTGAGCTCGGCGGGAATGTTCTCGATTTTCTCGAGGCTTCCGTCGTGAAACTTGAGCTGATCGAGCATCTCTTGGTTCCACAATCCCCGAGCTTTGAGATCGCGAACGAGGTACTTGTTCACAATCGTGAACTCGCCCGACATGTTCGACTTGACGTAGAGGTTTTTGTAAATCGGCTCAATGCACGGATAGCAGCCGGCGATGTTGCTGATCGTTGCAGTCGGTGCGACGGCCATCGTGTTCGAGTTGCGCATTCCGTGGGTAGCCACGTGCTCGCGCACCTCATTCCAATCGAGCTTGCTTCCTCTCGGAACGTCGATCGGAACGCCACGTTCCTGCTCGAGAAGCTCCACCGTGTCGACGGGGAAGAGCCCTCGATCCCACTTTGAACCACGGTAGCTCTCATAGGTGCCACGCTCGACGGCAAGCTTCGAGGAGCTGAAGATCGCATGGTAGCTGATGAGCTCCATCGACTCATCGGCAAACGCAATCGCTCGGTCGCTGTAGAAGGGAATTCGCATCGTAAAGAGCGCATCTTGGAAGCCCATGAGGCCGAGCCCGACGGGGCGGTGCCGCATGTTGCTTCGTTCCGCCTCTACTGTTGGGTAGAAGTTGATGTCAATCACGTTGTCGAGCATGCGCAGGGCCGTTCCTACCGTGTCGGCGATAAGCTCGTGGTCAATACCCTCTCGGGAGACGTGCCGGGCCAGGTTGACACTTCCGAGGTTACACACTGCTGTTTCATCGGCGGAGTTGTTGAGCGTGATCTCAGTGCAGAGGTTTGAGTTGTGCACTACACCTGCATGGTCCTGTGGGCTTCGCACGTTCGAGGGATCCTTGAAGGTGATCCATGGATGCCCAGTCTCGAAGAGCCGGGTAAGCATCTTGCGCCAGAGCTTCACCGCCTCGACGCGCTTGTACATCTTGATCCGCCCGGCTTCCGCCTCTCGTTCGTAGTGCAGGTATCGCTCTTCAAACTTGGCACCAAATGTCTCGTGCAGATCGGGCACCTCGTCTGGTGAGAAGAGTGTCCACATGCCCTCTTGCTTGACCCGTTTCATAAAGAGGTCGGGAATCCAGTTCGCCGTGTTCATATCGTGAGTTCGACGGCGCTCATCGCCGGTGTTTCGGCGCAAATCGACGAAGTCCTCGATGTCGAGATGCCAGGTTTCCAGGTAGGCGCATGTTGCCCCTCGCCGCTTGCCGCTCCGGTTGATCGCTACCGTGGTATCGTTTGCAATCTTCAAAAACGGGATTACACCCTGGCTCTCTACGTGGGTGCTGTGAATGTGAGACCCGGTTCCGCGTATCGACGTCCAGTCATTTCCAATACCTCCGGACCACTTGCTCATCTGAGCGTTGTCACCGATGCACTTGAAGATGTGCGTCAGATCGTCCTTGACCGTCGAGAGGTAACAGCTCGAGAGCTGGGGGTGGGTGAGGCCCGAATGGAAGAGGGTGGGGGTCGATGCAACAAATCGCAGCGAGCTCAGTACCTCGTAGAACTCGAGGGCGCGCCGGCTGCGGTCTTCCTCGTTGATCGCCAATCCCATTGCAACGCGCATCCAGAATGCCTGCGGTGTCTCGAGAACCTCGCCGTCGGCTCGCACGAAGTAGCGCTCGTAGAGCGTTTGGATGCCGACGTATCCGATTAGATCATCTCGCTCAACCTTGATCCCGGTTGCTAGCAAATCGAGGTCAAAGTCAAGGAGGGTAGAGCTGAACATGCCCTCTTCGACACCCCGAGCGATTCCCTTTTTGAAACTCCACCGGTAGGCGTCGGGACGATCGAGGTCACTCACGGATGCGCCAAACACCTCGTGGTAGAGTCGCTGCTTGTAAAGCTTACTCGCGAGGGTGTCGTACGCCGGGTCACGTTCAATAAAGCTGGTCACCGCCAAGAGCAGGGCGCGCTCGAGGTCAACCGTTGAAATACCATCAAAGATGTTCCGGCCGAGCTCCTTGATAATGAGATCCACCGCTATCTCGGTGTTCTCACCTCCGGCGAGTCGATGGATGGTGTCGATTATCTTGTCGAAGCTAAACGACTCGGTTGTGCCGGAGCGTTTTGTGACCGAGATCTCTCCGAGATTTGCACGTTTGAGGATCTCTTGTCGGCGCGTCTCGCGGTGTCGTGAGCGTTCCTCTCGATAGAGTATGTAGCGTTTACTAATCTCGTAGAGTTTGTGCTCTACCAAGGAACGCTCGACGAGGTCCTGCAGCTCTTCCACCTCGGGCGATCGATCTTGATACTCGTTCTCTATTCGTTCTCGAAGTGATTCGGTGACCTCGGCGAACGTGTCGTCAGTTTCGATTCCGGCGGCGCGATATGCCTTTTCGACGGCTTTTTCGATGCGGGAAAAGTCGAATTCTTGAACTCTCCCGTCGCGCTTGATTACTTGCATGCTCCCTCCCTCGGATGCTGATTATGAGTCGTTTGATGAGAATAGCAAAGCTCTGGGGTTGTGACAACAGTATTTCGCAAAGAAAACACCATATATAGTGTTCTCATCATCGGCGGAGGAGCTACGTATGTTTAGGATACAGGAGGAGAAGATGAGGAAAGCGTTCGGGAGGGTTGTGGGAGTAGGCAGACAGGTGTTTGCGTCGTTTCAGGCGCATCAGGGCGTCACCCTCGCAGCGAGCATCGCGTATTTCTCTGTCATATCGCTAGCGCCGATGCTCGTGGTAGTGCTCGGAGTTACCACCGTCTTTGTGGACCCCACTACGGGAGAGGATCAGCTCTTTGCCGAGATCGAGAATGTCGTCGGAAGTCAGGGTGCAGAAGCGCTTTCTACGATGATTGAGAGTGCGCAACCGGAGGAGCGATCCACGTTTATGAGCATCATCGGAGTGCTTACCTTGATTTTCGGCTCCACCACACTTTTTACCAAGTTGAGTCAGGCGCTGAACGTGGTCTTTGACTTCCGAGCCACAGGCGCTGCGAGGCAGAAGGTCGTGCAGACGATTAAGCGCAGGACAATGTCGCTCGTCGTAGTCCTGGGTATCGCCTTCTTGCTTCTGCTCTCACTGATCGTTGATACGGCGATTGTCTCGCTCTTCGGCAGGATTCGAGGGTTGCTCGGTGACGGCTCGGCCGTAGTCCTTCTGATTGCTCAGCAGATCGTCTCAATCGGGTTCTCCGCGCTTCTGTTCGGGGCGATCATCATGATCATGCCCGATCATCGGATTCCGCCAAAACCCGCCTGGTGGGGAGGGGTCGTAACCGCCGCTCTCTTTGCCCTTACGAAAGTTCTCTTTGGCGTGTTCCTCGGCAATCAAAACGTCGCGTCGAGTTACGGCGCCGCGGGCGCCGTGGTGGTAATTCTTTTATGGATCTATGTCTCGAGTGCGCTCCTGCTCCTCGGGGCGGAACTCACGGCGCAGCTTATGGGGGGTGTCAAGCATCTCGAGGCGCCGGCGGAGTCCGAGACCGAAGGCCGGCCAACCGAGGAAGAGCCGCAGGGGTGAGGTGCCTTCGCGAGGCGAAGAGTCGTGAGGCCAAAAAAAAGAGGGTGGACGATCCACCCTCTGTTGTTGAGTCGCTGGTCACCAGCCTCTAACAAATCCCATGATGACCGAGATCAGCAGTAGGACCAAGAAAATGAAGAAGAGTATCTGGGCGATGCCTGCGGCCGCCGATACAATCCCGCCAAAGCCAAAGAGCGCTGCAACGAGCGCGATGACCAAGAAAATAAGTGCCCAACGTAACATAGATGCCTCCTATAGGTTCACCGAGTCGAGCCACTGGTCGACCTTCGACCGGGCGTCGTCTCGTTCGTAGCCGTATCGTTCCTGCAGAGCGCCGGCCAGCTTGTCGGCGTCGCCGTCAATTCGTGTCAGGTCATCGTCGGTGAGCTGACCCCACTTCCGCTTGGCCTCTCCGGAGGCCTGTTTCCATTTGCCTTTCAGTACGTCTTTGTTCATTCTTCCTCCTGCTACTGCAGGTGCAGGATGCATGCCAACCACCGGGAGCGGGCGAAGTAGCAGGTTTGGACAACCTACAGGGATTATTCTGCGGTAATGTTTACCCATTTGCCCCGTTCACGCGGTTCGGAAAGGCCTTCGACCATGAGCTGTGCCGCTACCGCGACGACGATGACGAAGAGGACCACGCCACCGTGGAAGTCGTCACGGCGAAAAAAAACGGCAGCGTTTGCTGCCGTTTCAAAAATCGGGCTGCGAGTCGTTTACGAGAGCGAGCTTGTCCACTCGTTAACTTCACGATTAGCCTCTTCCTTGCTGTAACCATATCGTTCCTGCAGGATGCCTGCGAGCTTCTCAGAGTCGCCCTCGGCTCGGGTAAGATCGTTGTCGGTGAGCTTTCCCCACTTTTTCTTGGCTTCGCCCGTAACCTGCTTCCATTTACCTTTTAGAACATCTTTGTTCATAGCTGTCCTCCTGACGCTAAGGTCTTCACGTACGGCATCGCTCAGAATCCCCCATACGGTGTATTCTGAGCGGCTGCGCCGGCAACGGGGGTCGGGTCGCTGGGTACATCTTACCCCGGCGGCCATACGTCTCGTTCGGATGGGGACCTGGCACAGGACTTGCAACCTTCGAAGCGGAGGTTCACATGAGAACAGGTGCTGCAGTTCTAGGTATCGTCGGCGGTGCGATCGCGCTCATTATTGGCGTTGTATCCTTCTTTGTCGCCGATCTCGGCGCGACGTTGGGAATTGAAGGGGCAGTCATCCGTCAGGTGCTCGCGATTGGTCTACCCATTCTCGCCCTGATAGGGGGAGGCGTAGCTCCGAGAAGCGGCATCGCAGGCGGAATTTTGATGGCGCTCAGCGCGATCGGAATCTTTATCATCCTCGAGATTGGCGTGTTTTCGCTTATCACTGGGATCCCGATTGCGATCGGCGCGCTTCTCGCATTGATCGGCGCTGCGACAAGCAACACTGCTAGAGCATAGAGAGGCGCGCAACGTGCGCGTGGAAACCAAATCATTTCATAGGAGGGAATATGAGTGATGTACGAAAGAGCAAAGACAAGGTCCAGGAGGACCTGAACCAGCTGGTGAGTGACACCAAGGATCTCTTGAGCGCGACAGCCGGCGTTGCCGACAAGCAGGCAAAGGCTGCTCGTGCGCGTGTCGAGGCGAGCCTCGGCGAGATTCAGGACCGCGCAGCGGACGGCGTAAGCTACGTTCGCACCAAGGCGGGAGAGCAAATCGAGACAGTCGATCGCCGTGTTCGGTCAAACCCATACGAGGCGGTTGGCATCAGCTTTGGTGTTGGACTCATTCTCGGGTTCTTAGTCTCCCGCAACTAGATCCGCAGGGGTCACGTGCCCCGGAAAAAAAAAGGAGTCCGCTGCGTTTTCGCAGTGAACTCCTCTTTTTTTGCTCCCCCGGTTGGACTCGAACCAACGACCTAGTGGTTAACAGCCACCCGCTCTACCGGCTGAGCTACAGGGGATCGCATTTCCGGCCGCAAAGACCAAAAACGTTTCTGGAATGTATCTTGGGCTCTCGCCAAAGTCAAGAGCCAGAGTCGACTCCGCCGACCACGAGTGGAGTCAAACCGGCTCTACGACAGTCGGGGAATCGTGGGTGAGTCGATCCAACTCGCGCCGGGTATGCTCATCGATGTACGTCCGTACGAGGGTTCGCTGCGAAGCGCTCATCTGATCGAAGGCGAGGCTCAATGCACGTTCGTTCCGAATTACGGTGGCCGAGAAGGAGAGCAGGTTGTCACCGACTCGAAGCGAGCAAGCAGGGATCATCGTTCCGACGTCAAGATCCATAATCCGCTGGCGGTCGCTGGGGAAAAAACTCGCGCCCGCCGCCGAGATATCCTCGACAGAGCCGGTTACGAGCTCAAACTTGCGAGGATGGGTGAAGAGAAAGGCAATTCGGTCAATTCGCGTTGGGGACAGGCGTTTCTCGCTCCGCGAGTCACCGATATCTCGATAGCGGCTGACGAGTTCTTTGAGTCGTGATAGTTCGCGACGGTCGTTGAGCTGTTCGTGGATGATGCCGTTGACCTGAAGCGCCTGCGCTTTATCGGCCTCCTCATGGTCAAAGGCCTCGCCCGTCAGGAGTACAAAGACACACTGTTCTCGGGCGCGCGAGTCTCGAAGGAAGATCAAAAACGGCTTCCAATGACGGGGGAAGTCCTGTGCACTGAACAGCACAACGTCCGGGTCGAGCTCGTCGAGATTATCCATCGCTTTGATCGGATTGTAGTACTGGATGATTTCCGAACCCCGAGGCATGAAGTTTGCCCTGATGTGCTGTTTGATTTCTTCTCGTTCGGATACCAAGAGAATTTTCACCGAGTTGACTCCGATCCCAGGTTCGTTACTGCGTAGTCGTCAATGTACCACACGCCGTCGTCCATGCGAAGAGAATACGTGTAGCGCTTGATCTCTACAAATGTCGGCGACCGAAAGCGTAGGTCCATGACAACAGTCGCTGAGGTTTGGTCATAGGTCGTCCGTACCATCTCAAACTCGTTCGGGACTGCTGAGAGCTCCGGTTCTGCGAGTGAGTTCTCCAGTTGACTGCGAAACTCCGCTAGCCGGTCGCGTCGGGCCGGCTCGTTGAGGCGCCTAAAGCTGCGGGCCCGACCGGGATCCGAGAGCAGAATTCCCTCGACGTCGGTGTAGAGGAAGAATCGATTCCACGCTTGATCCTGCAACGCCTCGAGCGTGTATTCGACGACCTGGTCGGGTGGCACGTCCTCCCGCTGCAGAATCGTTTGCGTCCGCTCGTCGATCCGAGCTCGCACGAGTTCGGGTCCATCGAGAGGCGGGCGTACCGTTAAACTCAACGCATTGCTTGCCCGCATCATTTCCAATTGCTCATCGCGCGGTGCGGCACCGACCGGTTGAATCAAGCCAGGGTAGAACGTTGCCTCGATTCGATAGACGCCACTTTCCTCAATCTGCACGTATTCCGAGACATCTTCCACAAAGCTAAACTGCTCGCCAGGTTCGAGGGTGACGTCCCGGTAGAAGACCTGTTGATTGGAGGTGCGCTCCGTGATAAATTGCCGCGCGGGCGGCAGCGGCTGATTCGCCAACGTGGTTACCGTGAAGTCCACGTTGAATACCCTATTCTGTGCGAGCTTGAACCGATAGGTTTGCCCGGTGTCGTTCTCCAGGGTAAACTTGATGAGGATCTCGTTTCCCGGCACGTAAATCTCTTTGTTTTCGTAGCCAATTGTGAGATCGACTGCGAGCAACGTTGCAGCGCACGTTGAGATTAGCGTGAGAAGTAGCACGGTCCTTCTCATGTATTGTCTCATAGCTTCCTCCGTCAACCGGGTGCATTATGACTGAACTGAAGGATCGACTGGCGCGGTCCGTAAAGAAGTACGCGCCGTGGCAATCGTTTCTCGATCGCCTCAAGACAGGTTCATTTCCCATTACGGTCGCCGGACCTCGTGGGCCGTATCTCGCATTCCTTCTGGCTGAAAGCGCAAAGCGCTCGGGAGCACCCCTCCATATTATCGTCCCAACGGAGCAGGAAGCTGAGCTTCTGAGGACCGACCTCGAGCTATTTCACGAACAGGCGCTTGTTTTTCCGTGGTGGGGGAGCATGCCCTACCGACCGCTCCAGCGCACGGCACCGATTTTTGGTGATCGCACCAGGGCGCTCGGGCGATTGGTAACCGACCCGCCCGCAATCGTAATCGCAAGTCTGCGTGCCTTTATTACCCCGGTGCCCGATCCCAAGCGTTTCGCCGACCGGCTCACGTGGATCGAGGTCGGGAATGAGTTTGACCCCGTCGAGCTCGGCCGAACGCTCGAACGCTACGGCTACTCACGAGTGCCGAAGGTGACGGTCCGCGGGGAGTACGCAGTTCGCGGCGAGGTAGTAGACCTATTTCAACCCGGCGACGAGTACGGTACTCGAATCGAGTTTGCGTTTGACGAAATCGAAGAGATCCGTCAGTTCGAGGCGGAGACTCAGAGTTCGGTCGGCAAGATCAAGCGATTTCTGTTGCACCCGGAGCGTGAGATCGTCTGGGACGATGAGGAGGTAGAGAACGCGACCTCGCAGTTCGCGTCGATGTCGGAGTTCCGGAAGGCCGGCGAGCTTACCGAGCAGCTTCGTGAGCAACGTTGGGTCGAGGGCGAAGAGATCTACTTCCCTCTTGCGGACGCACGTCGCCACTACTTGAGCGAGTACCTCGGCCCGAAAGCGATCACGGTGTTCACCGAACAGGAACGACTCGTTTCGAGCTTCGAGGCGCTTGAGAAGGAGTACCAGGGCCTCTTTACGAGTGAGCGAGTTCGTCGCGATGTGCCCCGCCCCAACCGCATCCTGCGGCCTCTCGATCAGGCGCGCGAGGCGAGCCACCGACGCATCGATCTGCCGCTCCTCAATGACTCCACCCGCGACTCCGCCGTGCGTTTACCCTGCGATGCACCCCGCAGCTTCTTTGGAAACATCTCGTTCTTCAAAGAAGAGCTCACGAACCTCACGCAAGCCGGGCATGAGGTCGTGGTGTTTGCCGACAGCGAAGCCCAGACGCTTCGCATCGAACGCCTGCTGGGCGAGTTCGAGCTCGACGTGGTTACCGGCCGCATCTCCGGCGGCTTCTCCTTACCCGATCAAAAGCTTCTCGTGGTAGAGGAGAACGAAATATTCGGACGCCGAAAGCGCGTTCCGAAATCGGTCAAGAAGGTGCACAGCCGCGCGATCGATACGTTTGTTGAACTCTCCCCCGGCGACTATGTCGTGCATGTCAACTACGGCATCGGCCAGTTCAAGGGCATAAAACGCATCACCGCAGCCGAAAACGAGCGCGACTACATCCATCTCGAGTACGCAGACAGCGAGTTTATCTACACGCCAATCGAGCAGGTAAACCTCGTCCAGCGCTACATCGGCTCGGGAGGCGAGGCGCCGAGGCTCGACAAGATCGGCGGAAAGAGCTGGGAGAGCCGAAAGAGTAAGGTCCGTAAAAACGTCGAGGATCTGGCCGAGCGCCTGGTCAAACTCTACTCGAGACGAAGGCGAGCGCAGGGGTTCGCATATCCGGCCGACACCGAGTGGCAGATGCAGTTCGAGGCGACCTTCCCGTACGAGGAGACCGAGGATCAGCTGACCTGTATCGAAGAGGTCAAGGCTGACATGGAGCGTCCGAGGCCGATGGACCGTCTGGTCTGCGGCGACGTTGGTTACGGCAAGACCGAGGTTGCGATGCGTGCCGCGTTCAAGGCGGTGACAGCAGGGAAGCAAGTCGCGATTCTTGCGCCGACGACGATCCTGAGTGAGCAGCACTACGAGAACTTTAGCGAGCGAATGAAAGACTTTCCCGTGCGCGTCGGTATGCTTTCTCGATTCGTGCCAAAGCCGGAGCAAAAGCGCGTGATCAATCTCTTGTCCGGTGGCGAGCTCGACATCGTAATTGGAACCCATAGGCTCCTCCAAAGGGACATCCTCTACAAGGATCTCGGGCTCCTCGTGATCGACGAGGAGCAGCGTTTTGGTGTGAAAGACAAAGAGCGAATCAAGGAGCTCAAGACCTCCGTTGACACGCTCACCCTTACGGCCACGCCGATTCCGAGGACACTCCATATGTCGCTGCTAAAAATCCGCGACATGTCAATCTTGAAGACTCCTCCGCATAACAGGCTACCGATCGAGACCGTGATCCAGGAGTTCAACGAAGAATTGATCGCCCGCGCCATACGTAACGAAATAGAGCGCGGAGGGCAGGTCTACTTCCTCCACAATCGTGTCGAGACGCTCGACAACATGCTCTCGTTTATCCAGGAACTCGTGCCGGAGGTATTCGTAGAGAAGGCGCACGGGCAGATGACTTCGTCACAGCTCGAGGACATTATGCATCGGTTTATTCACGGCGCCTTCCAGGTGCTTGTCGCCACCACGATCATTGAAAACGGCATCGACATCCCGAACGTCAACACGATTGTCATCGATCGGGCAGACATGTACGGCATCAGTCAGCTTTACCAGCTCCGTGGTCGAGTAGGGCGAAGCGATCGCCTCGCCTACGCGTACCTCCTCTATCCCGACCAACGAGTTTTGAGCGAGATTGCGATGAAGCGACTGCAAATCATTAGTGACTTCACCGAGCTCGGCAGCGGCTTCAAGATCGCCCTCAAGGATCTCGAGGTCCGAGGAGCCGGGAATCTGCTCGGACGCGAACAGAGTGGCGACATCCTCTCGGTCGGTTTTGACCTCTACCTGAAGCTTCTCGATGAGGCGATCCGCCGGATCGACGAAGAAAGCGAGGGTGAGGACGAAGAAGTCTACCTCGAGTTGCAGTACTCGGGTTTTATTCCCGACTCGTATGTAGCTGAGCCGGCGGAGAAGATGGAGCTCTACAAGCGGATTGCTTCGATTTCTACCGAGGAGGAACTGCACAACGTGAGCGGGGAGATTCAAGATCGCTTTGGGCCGATGCCCGACGAGGTGCACAGCCTGCTCTCGCTCGCCGAGATTCGTATTCTCTGCAAGCTCCTGCACGTGGTCAGTCTCAAAGAGCGAAGGAGCGAGCTCGAAGTGCAGTTCGGAAAGGTCGCGCACATCAGCGCGGATCGGGTACTCTCGCTCATCCAGAGCTCGGGCGGCAGCGTGCATTTAGACGCCAAGCGTCCAAACGTGCTGCTGCTCGACACAAAATCGGTCGGACTCAAAGAGAAAAGTGAGTTCATTCGCGGAAGACTCTCCACGCTCATTTCATAACGGTGGTACAATAGAGCCGATGGCCCCGCGTAGAGACAATATGGAGCTGGTTTGGAGCATCACGGAGCTCTCAAGCCTCTTTGAACGCAAGACCAACACCGACGGTTTCTTGCAGGAGGTGGTAGATCACGTCTCGAGCCATCTCGAGAGCGACGTATGCAGCATCTATTTGCTCGATGAGTCGCAGGGACGGCTCGTACTTCGTGCGACGAAAGGCCTCGACCCCCACTCAGTTGGGAAGGTGATGCTCGAACTCGGTGAGGGAATAACCGGCACCGCCGTAAAGGAGCTGCGTCCGATTCGTGAGGCTCGCGGCACGAAGAATCCCTCGTTTAAGCTCATTCCCGAGACAAACGAAGATCGCTATCAGAGCTTTCTCGCCGTTCCGATCCGCCGTGGCCTCAACAGGATCGGTGCCTTGGTCGTGCAGCATCAGAAACCCGATCAGTTCACTCGCCAGGATACGCGTGCGCTGCAGGCGATTGCCGGGCAGCTCGCCGCTACCCTCGAAAACGCCGAGATCATGATGGAGCTCCACGCTCGCAGTCGACCGCAGCAAGTTCGAGAGCAACCAATTGCGGATCAGATCGACTGTCAAGTTGCGAGTGAGGGGGTTGCTATCGGGCGGGTTTCGCATCTCCGATCCATCGATCTCTTTGCCCACGACGGCAATCCAGGGTTTCTCAACCACGACCAAGAAGGTCTCTTTGTCGAAGCGCTCGAACGCACCGATCGTCAACTCGAGATGCTCCATCGTGAGCTCGATGAGCGCCTTGCAGACGTGGCGAGCCTCATCTTTGGGACGCACCTGCTGATGCTGCGCGACGAAGAGTTTTCGGGTCAGATGATTGCGGCGATTCGCGCAGGGGCTGCTGCGCACGAGGCGGTTCGGCAGGTGACCGACCAGTACGTCTCATTACTCGCGGCGAGCAGCAATGCGCGGACTCAAGAAAAATCACAGGACGTGCGCGACCTCGGAAGCCGCTTGCTTCGGAATCTCGCGCCAACCGATGACGAGCATGGCGATCTTCGTGGCAAGGTCATCATTTCCCACGAGATGTTTCCATCCGATCTCGTCCGCATCGCAGCCGAGCACGCCGAGGGGGTTATTCTCACCGGCGCCGGCGCCACCGCACACATCACCATCCTCGCGCGGAGCCTCGAGATTCCGGCAGTGCTGCTTCGCGAGCCTCGTGAGGCTAACCTCCACGACGGAGATTTTGTTGCCGTCGACGCGTATGAAGGACATATCCATCGCAACCCCTCGCCTCGGGTGCTCGAGCAGTTTGAAAAGGCGCAAGAGGCGCACCGCCAGCGAGACGAGCCAACCGACGCCGCTCCGGCGGTAACCAAGGACGGCACAAAAATCGAGCTCCTCGCAAACGTCAACATCCTTCACGACGTTGAGGTTGCCACTCGGGTCGGCGCGCAGGGAATCGGGCTCTACCGCAGCGAGTTTCCGTTCTTGGTACGAAACGACTTCCCAAGTGAAGACGAGCAGTACAACATCTACCGCCGGATTACGGAGCGCTTCTCCGAGGGCCCTCTCGTCTTCCGTACGCTTGACGTGGGCGGAGACAAGCTCTTTGGCGAGGCACAGTTTATCGAGAGCAATCCGTTTCTCGGATTGCGAGGTATTCGCTTTAGCCTTGCGCACCCCGAGATTTTTGACGAGCAAATCCGCGCAATGCTTCGAGCCGGCGTAAACCGCGAGCTGCGAGTTCTCTTTCCAATGATCGCAACCGTAGACGAGTTCGTCGCGGCGCGCGCGAGGGTAGAGGCGGTGCTGTTCGATCTCGCGGAGGAGGGGTTGCCTCACAACCATGCTCCAAAGCTGGGCGTCATGATCGAGCTGCCCTCTGCGGTGGAGGTCGCCGACGTGCTCGCTCGCGAGGCCGATTTCTTGAGCATCGGGTCAAATGACCTCGTGATGTACCTTCTTGCCGTCGACCGAGCAAACGAGCACGTCGAACAGCTCTATCAGCCGTTTCATCCGCCGGTCCTGCGCGCACTCAAGCGGACGATCGAAGCAGCTCGAAAGGCAAAGTGCCCCGTCTCGATGTGTGGCGAGATTGGTGGCAACCCCGCAATGCTGCACTTCTTGATCGGCTGTGGACTTCGAACCGTCAGTGCCGACCCGGGCCGCCTCGGCACCATACGATCGCTCGTCGCGAGCATTAACCTGCGGAGTGCCGAGCATTTCGCTAAAAAGGCACTTCGAGCATCGAGGCTCGCTCAGGTCGAAGAGCTGCTCCGTACAATCAACGAGTAAGCCTCATGAGCAATCCGCACTACCGTGACCGAGACCACATCAAGAGCTACGTCAAGCGTGCTCACCGGATGAGCCCGAGTCAACGGCGGGCCTATGAGCAGCTGCACGATCGCTACTGCCTCTCATTCTCCGCGAAGCCGATCGATCCTCACGAGTCTTTTCCTCGGAGTGATCTACCCGTGGTGCTCGAGATCGGGTTCGGCATGGGTCGGGCCACCGCCGAGCTTGCCGCTACCCAGACTGAGCGTAACTTCCTTGGTATCGAGGTGTACACGCCCGGCGTGGGGAAGCTGCTCTCGCTGATCGATGAGAATAAGTTGAACAACGTGCGAATAATCCATGACGACGCGATTTTGGTTCTCGAGAAGATG
>JBMCTC010000054.1:0-14396 GCA_048624115.1 Spirochaetota bacterium | reverse complement strand
AGGCGAATTATCTCATTGACGCGGCGACCGAATCGGGTGCCGATTGCGCGAAATTTCAATGCGTGATTGCGAATGAGATAGTCCATCGTGCCTGCGGAGCTATCGACCTACCAGGAAGGAAAGTCGATATTTTCTCTCGATTTAAGGCGCTCGAACAGCCCCGTGCCTTCTACGAAGGGCTCAAGGAAGCCTGCGAAACGAGGGGCGTTGACTTCTTGTGCACGACGTTCGGAACGGAAAGCGCGAAGCTCATCGAGTCGATCGGTCCCTCCGCTCACAAAGTTGCCTCTCCTGAACTGAACCATCACGAACTCATTCGCCTCTTGAGTAGCTACGGAAAGCCACTCTACATGAGCACCGGAGTAAGCACAATGAGCGACATCGAACGAGCAATAGAGGCTGCTTCCACGTCTCCCGTTCGCCTGATGCACTGCGTGACCGCCTATCCTGCTCCCGAAGAGGAGTACAATCTCAGACTCATTCCCCTCCTCGCTCGCCTCTTTGGCGTTCCCGTCGGCCTCTCAGATCACAGTCAGGACCCGTCGCTCGTGCCTGGGCTGGCCACTGCCCTCGGCGCAACGGTCGTAGAGAAGCACTTCACGCTTGATCGCAGGGCGTCGGGTCTCGATGATCCAATCGCGATGGATCCGACCATGTTCACCGAGATGGCTGCAACCATTCGCCGCGTCTCTGCGCTTCTCGAAGCGGGGGAAGCAGGCCCTGACGCGGAGATCAGAGCAGTTCGGGAGTTTGAGGCGGAGTACGGAACGCCCCGCGTCGCGAGGGTGCTGGGAACCGGCCAGAAACGACTTGCACCGGCAGAAGCGGGCTACTATCACACGACGCGACGTTCCCTACTTGCAGTACAAAACGTCCCGGCCGGCACACCCCTTTCGCCCTCGCACCTCGCCGCACTTCGCGCCGAGACGCTTGCCCCGGGGCTCGAACCGTCTCTCTTGCCCATTCTCACGGGCGCCGTGCTGCAAAAGCCGGTCTCAGACGGCGAGGGACTTCGCTGGGACCACCTTCTCCCACGCGAGCGTGAGTAGCACCGGCCCCCGTGTTGTGGCCCGGGCCACGGGCATCAGACGCCGCGAGACTCAAAAAAAGGGGACGGCTATCGCCGTCCCTTCTCCATGCAAGCCGATAGGCCTTCTACCCTTGACTCTCTTGCACAAAGCGTCTGAGCACCGTGTGGAGAATACCGCCGTTGCGGTAGTAGTCAATCTCTACCGGGCTGTCGAGCCTGCAAACAACGCTGAACTCGGTCTTCGTGCCGTCGTCGCCTGTAGCCGTAACATTGAGTTCCTGTTTTGGTGTAACACCCTCTGCAATATCGATGTGGAATGTCTCGCTGCCGGTCAGACCAAGCGTTTTTGCGCTCTCGCCCATCTTGTACTGAAGCGGCAAGACGCCCATGCCGACGAGATTACTCCGGTGAATGCGCTCGTAGCTCTCTGCGATCACGGCTTGCACCCCCAGAAGTATGGTTCCCTTTGCAGCCCAGTCGCGGCTCGAACCCATGCCGTAGTCCTTGCCACCGAGGACGATCGTCGGGATGCCCTGCTCCTTGTACTTGAGGCTTGCCGAGAAGATGTCGGTCTTCTGTCCGGTCGGCATATAGACGGTGCTGCTTCCCTCGGTATCGGGAGTCAGGAGGTTACGGAATCGGATGTTAGCAAACGTCCCTCGGGTCATAATGCGGTCGTTTCCACGCCGGCTGCCGTAGCTGTTGAAGTCTCTGAGTGCGACGCCCTTCTCCTGGAGATACTTACCCGCCGGACTATCGGGTGCGATCGCGCCGGCGGGACTAATGTGGTCGGTGGTCGTGCTGTCGCCGGCCATGACCAACACGCGTGCTCCCTCAATTGGCTTGATGTCGTCGAGCTCCATCCCCATGTCCACAAAGAAGGGCGGCTCTTGAATATAAGAACTCTTCTCATCCCAAGGGTAGAGCTGACTGTCTGAAACCGGGATCGCGTTCCACTGCGGATTCGACTCCTCGAGACCGCTGTAGCTCTTGATAAATGAATCGCGGTCAAGCGCCTTTGAGACAAAGGTGGCAAGCTCGTCATCGCTCGGCCAAATGTCTTTCAGGAAGATCTCTTTGCCATCCGCCGCAGTACCGATGGGATCGCTATCGAGGTCGATGTTGACCGTGCCCGCGAGAGCGTACGCTACAACGAGCGGGGGCGAGGCGAGAAAGTTTGCCTTCGTGTGGGGGTTGATTCGTCCCTCGAAGTTTCGGTTGCCGCTCAAGACACCGGCCACGACGAGATCGCCCTTCTCGATTCCATCCGCGATGTTTGGCGGGATCGGGCCGCTGTTGCCGATACACGTCGTGCATCCGTACCCAACGAGATAAAAGCCGAGCTTCTCGAGATACGGCATGAGCCCGGCCTGAATGAGGTAATCGGTGACTACCATGCTTCCCGGCGCAAAGCTCGTCTTGACCCACGGTTTGGTCACCAGTCCCGCCTCGACCGCGTTTCTTGCAAGCAGCCCGGCACCCATGAGCACTGAGGGGTTTGAGGTGTTTGTACAGCTCGTGATTGCCGCGATAACAACGTCGCCGTTTCGAAGTGGGCCCTTCTCGCCGTTGTAGTACTCGACATCAACCGTCTTGTCGGCCTCACGCTCGCCGAGCGCGAATCCGCGCTTCTCGATTGGAGCGCGAAGAATATCGTTCCACTCGCGCTTGAGCTTAGAGACCACTATGCGGTCTTGAGGGCGCTTAGGGCCCGCTATGCTCGGCTCAACGGTGCTCAGATCGAGTTCAACGACCTCGCCAAACTGCGGATCAGCGCTCTCGTCGGTTCGGAAGACGCCCTGCTCCTTTGAGTAGCGCTCTACCAGGTCGATGAGTTCTTGCGGTCGGCCGGTCGCGTACATGTATTCGAGCGTTCGATGGTCCGGCGGGAAATAGCCGACAGTCGCTCCGTACTCAGGTGCCATGTTCGAGATCGTTGCTCGATCTGGGACGCTCATCTGCGAGAGTCCCGAACCATAGAACTCGACGAACTTTCCAACAACGCCGTGCGAACGCAAGAGCTGCGTGATGACAAGCACGAGGTCGGTGGCGGTGATGCCCGGCTTGAGCTCGCCGATGAGCTTGACTCCGACGACGCCCGGGGCAAGCATGTAAATCGGTTGCCCGAGCATTGCCGCCTCTGCCTCGATACCGCCGACACCCCAGCCAAGGACTCCCAGGCCGTTGATCATCGGCGTGTGGCTGTCGGTGCCTACCAGCGAGTCAAAGAACGCAAGTTGGTTCCCATCGACCTGTCCCGACTGAACGACCTTTCCGAGGTATTCGAGGTTGACCTGATGGCAGATACCGCTTGCCGGCGGCACAACATCAAAGTTCTTGAACGCCCCCTGTCCCCATCGGAGAAACTCGTAGCGCTGTTCGTTTCGGGAGAACTCGATTTCTGCGTTTTGCTTTAGTGCATCGGGGGAATTGAAAAAATCGACCTGCACGGAGTGGTCGATAACAAGATTGACCGGCAACAGCGGATTAATCCGAGTAGGATCACCGCCCATTCTTGCCATTGCGCTGCGCATCGCAGCCAAGTCAACCACACACGGCACACCGGTGAAGTCTTGGAGCAAGACCCTCGCGGGACTAAAGGGAATCTCGATCTCGCCGAGATTGCTCACGTCGTATTTTGCAAACTCGGTAACGTGATCGTCGGTGATCTCGCTGCCGTTGACATTACGAACGACGGACTCTACGAGAACCTTGATGGAAACGGGTAATCTGGTGAGTCCCGGAAAGAACTCTTTCTCCATTTTCTCAAGACTGTAGAAGTAAACGGGACCGTTGGATGAATCGAAAGAATCGAGTACGCTCTTTCTGGATGACTTGCTCATGGTTGACCTCGCCGCAAATATAGCGTTTCCCAAAAGGTGACTTCAAGTGAGGCGGCATGGTATAGTCCAGGGTAATCCTGATGTAATTAATTAGTTAAGGAGGGTACAGTGTCGCAGACACTTACGGGAACTTCACAAACCACACTCAAAGAACTCTATCGATATATGGTGACCGCTCGCGAGATGGATCGCATCGAGGAGGAATACACCGGCCGAGGAGAGGCGTTCTTTCACGTTTCAGGAGCCGGACACGAGGGCTCGGTCATGCTCTATCCGCATCTCATCGAGGATGACTGGTTGCACGTACACTACCGTGACAAGGCGCTCATGCTCGCCAGAGGCATATCCCCTGAGATGTTCTTTATGAGCCTTTTCAACAAGGATGGCTCCCATTCTCGCGGCCGTCAGATGAACGCGCATATGAGTGCCCCAGAACTCAAGATTCTGAGCCTGGTCGGTCCGGTCGGCAACTCGGCGCTTCAGGCAGCTGGTGTCGCAAGTGTCGTCAAGGAACAGGAGACCAACCCGATTGTCCTCTGTTCGCTCGGCGACGGCATGACGCAGCAGGGCGAGGTGCTTGAGGCTATTGGCCAATCCGTCCGGGACTCGCTTCCGGTTCTCTTTTTGATACAGGACAACGCTTTTGCGATCTCCACCAAGACCGCCGGGCGAACGTTCTACTCAACCCCACAGGGAGACGCCGAGGAGTTCTACGGTGTTCCCGTCACCTACGTTGACGGCAGAGACGCGAACGAAGCGCTCGAGGCGTTTGGATCGGTTGTCGGGCGGATGAGAGAGGAGCGAGCGCCTGCTATTATTGTGTTTCGAGTTGATCGGCTCAGCAATCACACCAATGCCGACGATCAGCGTATGTATCGCACAGCCGATGAGATTGCCGAGGTGCGCGAGACGGGAGATCCGAACCTCGTCCTGCGCAAGCACCTCGCGCAAAACGGTATGAGCGAGCAGGAGCTCGACGAGCTGACGCAAGAGATAGAGCAGGAGCTACGGACGACTGCCCGCCGTGTCCAGCGCTCGGCCGAACCCGAGCCGACAAGCACGGCGGTGAAACCGCTGCCTGCACAGCTCACAGACGCAAAAAACGAGTACCGCGGGGGAAAGGCCGAGGGCGAGCTAACGATGCTCGAGGCAATTCGCGAGGTTCTCCGAGCACGCTTGGCGGCTGACGAGATGGTGCAGTTGTTTGGTGAGGACCTCGAGGATCCGAAGGGTGATGTCTTTGGTATCACCCGAGGGCTCACCGACCAGTTTCCCAACCGAGTTACAAACTCTCCGCTTGCCGAGGCGACGATCCTCGGCGTGACCATTGGACAGGCGCTCGCGGGCAGAAGGCCGGTCGCCTTCCTTCAGTTTGCTGATTTCCTGCCAATTGCCTACAACCAGATTTTCGCAGAGCTCGGCAGCATGTACTGGCGAACCGACGGCGGTTGGCAGGTCCCCGTTATCGTCATGGTCACCTGTGGCGGGTATCGCCCGGGCCTCGGCCCATTTCACGCCTCGAGCATGGAGGGGATCGCCGCTCACACGCCGGGTGTGGATGTGTTTATGCCCTCCACGGCAGGCGATGCAGCCGGTCTGCTCAACGCGGCCTTCGAGAGCGAGCGTCCGACTATCTTCTTCTACCCCAAGAACTGTCTCAACGACCGAAACGCCACGACGACGCCCGACGTCGCGAAACAGCTCGTTCCGATCGGCTTCTCGCGCACCGTCCGCGAGGGCGAGCACATCACTATGGTCGCATGGGGAAACACGGTCCGCCTCTGCACCCAAGCTGCAGAGGCGCTTGCCACGGTCGGCGTAGAAGCAGAGGTTGTCGACCTCCGCTCGCTCGTGCCGTGGGATATCGATGCGGTGGCTCGGTCTGTAGAAAAGACAGGTCGACTCATCGTCGTTCACGAGGACAACCACACCGCCGGCATGGGCGCCGAGGTAATCTCGACGATTAGCGAGCAGACCACCACGCCGATGGTGGCCCGCAGAGTCACACGCGGAGACACGTACGTTCCATGCAACTTCGCCAATCAGCTCGAAGTGCTGCCGAGCTACAAGCGGGTGCTCGAGACTGCGGTCGATATGCTCGGCGGCACAGTGCGATGGAAGCTGCCGGAGGGCGCAAAGAGCGGAATGCAGACGGTAGACGCGATCGGCGCAAGTCCATCGGACGAGTCGGTTACCGTCATCAACTGGCACATCAAACCTGGTGACGCAATCAAAGAGGGCCAGATGGTCGCCGAGCTCGAAGCCGATAAGGCCGCCTTCGATTTCAAGAGCTCGGTTGAGGGCACCGTGGACTCGCTGCTCTGCGAAGAGGGAGATACGCTCAAGGTTGGTGCCCCGCTCTTCGTGGTCAAAACGCTCGACGGTGAGGTTAATCTCAAGCCGGTTACCCGAGAGGAACCGGGCGAGCCGGTTATTTCTGATATAGAGCTTGAGCTACTCGGGACTTCGATGGCGACGGCCGCTCGGGCGGCAGCCCACCCCACGACCCCCGGGACGCCCTCAAGCGCGCTTATTGCCGGAATTGCCGGGATAACCGCCAAGGTTGGTTCGAGAACCGTGTCGAATGAGGAGATCTCCGAGTTGTGTCCAACCTGGACACCTGAAGATATCGTGAAGCGAACCGGAATCGAGTCACGTCAATGGGTCACCGGGCCGGAAAACGCGCTCTCGCTTGCCACGGACGCTGCGCAGGCGCTTCTGTTACAAAGCGGCCTCACGGTAGACGACATCGATCTCATCATCTGCTCTACCGGCACACCTCTGTACACGACACCTTCGATGGCTGCGCTCATTCAGCACCATCTTGCCGGCGACCGAGACAGCGATACGGCAGCCTACGACATTAGCGCGGCGTGTTCCGGCTACCTCTACGGACTTCAGATCGCCTACGACTACCTTCAGAGTAAGCCCGGACATCGAATCCTGCTCGTCACCACCGAAGAGCTCAGTCCCAGGCTCGACACAAGCGATCCGGACACCGCCCCCATCTTCGGAGACGCCGCAACGGCAAGCCTCGTTGTCGGGGCGAATCACGCGAACGACGCGATAGCAAAGGTGTTCCGGCCCGAGATTGGTGCGCAGGGCGAATCGGGAGAGGCGCTCAAGGTCCCGATCAAAGAGAGCGAGACGATAGGAATGGATGGGCCAAAGGTCTACCAACTCGCGGTTAAGAGTATGATCGGCATGCTCAAAAAAGCCTGCCGGGAAGCCTCAATTGGTCTCGAAAAAATCGACCTGATCGTGCCTCACCAGGCCAACCAGCGAATCATCAACGCCGTGCGACAGAGGCTCAAGCTTCCGAGCGAGAGAGTCTTTAGCAACATTCGACATCTCGGCAACACCTCGAGTTCCACGATCCCGCTCTGTCTACACGAGCTGTTCGCCGGCGACGAAAAGCAAGGTCGGTTCTTGGGTCTCACGGCGTTCGGAGGCGGATTCACCTACGCCGGCGGAGTAATCGAAATCGTATAGATCTACTGCTCCGGCCGCGCGTGGCCGGAGCTCTTATCAACTGCGGGGAAAAAAATCGACCCGACGCCTGCTGAACCAGTCAAGCGTCGGGTCTAAAAAGCTCCCAGAGCAAAGGAGGTCGAAATCTCTGAAAGCGTCGGCCTAAAAGCCTCTAAAAAAACGGCAGGAGCTTATCCCCTCTACCTACACGACAAACAATCTTGGACGGTTGTGGTTACAGAAATTTGGAGATTTTGATGCGATCTTTTTCGGCGCGTTGTGCTGTGGTAACCGGCGCAACGAGTGGTATTGGCTATGCGATTGCTCACCAACTCGCGCGTGGGGGAGCCGAGCTCACAATTGGCGGTCGACGGGCGGAACTTCTCGAACAGCGCAAATCGGAACTCGAGCGAGACGGAGCGCGAGCGGTACGTCTCATTGTTGGGGATCTTGCAGAACAAGGAATCATCGAGGCGTTTGAAAGCGCTATCAGGGAGCGACCGATAGACCTGCTCTGCAACAACGCTGGGTTTGGGCTGAGCGGTGCCGTCGGCGAGACCGATCCTCGTGCGCTCGAGGCAATGCTGACCGTGCACGTAGCTGCGGTGCTGCGACTCACGGACGCCGCTGTTCGGCGCATGCGCGACACCGGCGGCGTGATCATTAATGTCGGGTCATTGGCGGGGTCTGCCCCGGTCCCCGGGGCTGCCACCTACGTTGCTACGAAGGCCTTTGTCGAGCGATTCAGCGAGAGTGTTGCGATAGAGGCTTCCCGTCACTCGATCGCCGTCCAGGCACTGACCCCAGGATTCGTGAAAACCGACTTCCATCGAGACGTGAGCGACTATCGATCAAAGCAGAAGAGCCGGGGAATTATCCGTTGGCTCGATGCCGATCGTGTGGCCTCGCTGAGCCTCAAGCGCGCAATCAACGCTCGCACCCGTCTCGCGAAGAGGCCTGGGCGCGTTCCGAGACGGCGAGATACAGTCGTTATCCCAGGATTCTGGTATCGATTTCTCGCGCTCGCCACGCGCTTCCTACCGCGTCGAATGATTTATCGAGCCGCCACATCGCGCGACCAGATGTAGCTCCCTACTCGCGCTCGACGTCGATATCCTCAGGCTCGTCCTCAGGCTCGAACTCGGCATCT
This sequence comes from Spirochaetota bacterium, assembly GCA_048624115.1. Taxonomy (GTDB): domain Bacteria; phylum Spirochaetota; class Spirochaetia; order DSM-27196; family SLST01; genus SLST01. The sequence goes on along the minus strand of JBMCTC010000054.1, from coordinate 5,902 downwards.
TCGACGTCGCGGTCGGCCTCTGCCCGCGCGGCGGCATCGCGGTCGCTGTCTTGACCTTCGCGGTCGGGCCGTCGCTCCATTTGCTCGGTCATCGAGCGAAAGAGCGAGCCGAGTTGATCGAGGCCCTCTTTGATTCCGCGTTCGGCATTTGAGAAGAACTCGTTCGTCCGTTCTCCAGCCTCCCCGGAACGAACGCGTTCGCCGGCATCCTCAAAGTTGCGCCTCACGTCGTCTGCGGCATCCTGGACACCCTCGGTGAAGCTCTTTCGACCGCGAGCCACGTCACCAACGTTTCGAAGACCACGCGAGAGGTCGGCCAAGAGATCCTGCCGTCCCTCTCGATCGCGCAACTGCTCCCGGTAGGTTGAGCCGAGGCCGGGCACCTCGCGAAGAACCCACGAGAGGAGGCTTCGAAGATAGGTGACTCGTTCACGATCCTCTCGTCGCGTCGCGCTCAACTCGTCCACAATTGCTGCAGCAAGCAGACCGAGCAACTCATTGCGCTCTTGCTGATCGAGCTCTGCTTGCTTCAGGAAGAGCTGTGCACCGAGGTAGTTTTTCTCCCCGATGAGACGCATGATGTTTGCTCGCGCATTTGCTTCTTTCATAGTGCTCCTCGATAGTGCCTCAGGCAGCGTTAGCGACGGTCGACGCTTCCGAGACCGTCGACATCGATGGTCTCTTCGAGAACCTCGCCTCGATACGTCACCTGCCCCAATCCGTCGAGCGTGCCGGTTAGCCTTCCGCCATCCATAAACAGTTCGACATTCGCCGCGCCGTCGAGATCAACCTCGACATTAACCGCGACGCTCTCACTCAAATCTACGTTTGCGGCACCGGCCACATCAACCAAAACATTCTCGAATCTCGAGTCGTACACCTCGACGTTTGAGGCGCCGGCAACATCGATGGCGAGTCGCTCTTGGTCAAAGCCCGATATCTCGAGATCAGCCGCCCCGTCTATGTCAATGTCGGTTATCTCGGGTACAACGAGGGTGGCCTCGATCTTTACGTTGACGTAATTCGTGTTGCGCTCTACCTCGAGGCCGAGCGTATCGCCGGAGGCCGAAAGGTCGATCCGATCCGCGATTCGTTCGGTAGCGCGAACGGTAAGCGAGGGTTCGCTTCCTTCTCGCACGGTTAGATCCCATCCACCAAACACGTAGAGCTTTTCAATGCCCTCGAGACTCACGGAACTCGAGTCTAGCTCCACGAGGGCGTTTGCACGCGCGTCAAATACACGCGAGGAACTCTCGCTTCGCTGCTCGGTTCGACCGCTGCGGAAAAGGTCGAATCCGATCATTTCAGAGGCTGCGTAGATCAAGCCCGCGACCACGAGGACAATGCCTACCACCGAGATCAGTACAAATCGTGTCTGTGACTTCATATGCTTCCTTTCTCCGTGTAACAACACGCCGGCTGGAAGTTGTTACCCTTCCCGTCCTATCTTAAAGATAATGACCTCTCAAACGAAGATCCGGTACGGTGCTTCACTCATAATTCTCACGCTGCTGGTGTCGATCACAGCGTTCGCCCAGGATACTACTATCCGTTTTCGGCTGCCGCAGCGCATTCGCGTCTCTGAACGCAGCAACCTCTCCCAGCGAGACAACGGCCGCTATCGGGGGCTGCTCACACGGGAGGCTTCAGGGTACCTCACGCGATCGCCGGAGGCAATCGAGGGGCTCGAAGGCGCTACAGGATACGAAGGCGAGTTCTTTCTCTACGAGCAACTCCGTCGCGACATGCAGCAAATCGCTCGGCCGGTCGATCAGTCGACTGAGGCACGCGTCGTACTCTCCGAACGGGGCCTGTTTCTCTACTCTCCACCATTTCCGAGTTACCATGCAATCCCGGTGCTTCCCGATGGCCCCGTTCGTCTTGGGCAATCGTGGAACCTGTGGGGGCAGATTCGCCTGCAGCCCGACAAAGATGTTGCGGCGCTCAACCTTCCGGTGTACATCCAGTACACCTACGAGGGGATCGAGACCTGGAACGGCGCACCATCCCACAGAATCGAAGCTCGATTTTCGACGCGATATCCCCTCCCCGAGCGAGAAAACGAGGAGGAAGGCCCGGTAGTCGAGTACCAGGGCGAAATAGTGACCGTGCAGGGCTCCCACCAACTCACGATCATGATCCCGACCAGCGGAGCCCAGCAGATGTTTATTCGCGATGAGATCAATGAGCAATACCGCTTTGCCGACGGAACGAGCTCTACCTACACCGGACACACGTTACTCTTTCTAAACGCCCTTTCGTTGGAGTCGCGAAGCCGTATTGCCGAAAGCATCGAGGACGACCTCGAGGAGGACGATGTCACGATCGCGCAGACCGATACAGGCGTGCGACTCACGATCCAGGCCCTCAGGTTTCAGCCTAATCAGGCGGTGTTGCTTCCGGAAGAACGGCAGCGACTCGATCGCGTCGCTGCAGCCCTAGCGCGGGTAGAAAACGCACGCTTCCTGATTGTCGGACACACCGCCGACATCGGGCGCCCTGAAAGCCAGCAGCGTCTGTCGGTCGAGCGCGCCGAGACCATAGCCGCAGAACTCGTTGAACGCGGAAGTGATCCAAATCGCCTCGATTTGCAGGGCCGCGGGGGAACACAGCCGGTCGCGACGAACGCTACCGACGAAGGAAGGCAGCAAAATCGTCGCGTAGAGATATACGTCCTCGAGCAATGAGGTCAGGCCGTCACGGCAAGCTTCCGACGCGAACACAGGTACGTGAATACGGCCGCCGACCAGTTAACCGCGACAAGGCCCCAGAAGATTCCGTAGACGCCGAGTCCCGCGGAGTACGCCAAGAGTGGAAAAACCACAAAGGGAGCTGCTGCCTGCCGATAAAGGCCAATCCACATGATCGCAAATGGGCGCTTGATTCCACGAAGCACCGAATTTGAGAGGTTCATGAGAATGTAGCTGAAGTAGGTCAGCGCTTGGATGTAGAGATAGTTTCGCCCGATGTCCACCACCTTCGGCACGTCGGTAAAGAGCCGCAAGAGAAACGGCGCAGCGAGAACTACAGGAGTGAGTATTGCAACGGCGGCCGCGATCGAGATCAAGATCGAGACCCTAAATGACTCATGAACCCGCTCTCGCCGTCCCGCGCCGTTGTTCTGTCCGACGAGTGTGGCAAGCGCGGTGCTGATGCCAAAGAGCGGTAGCAGCGCAATTTGCTCGACCCTGAGTGCCGCTCCGTAGGCGGCGACCGCGTTGCGACCAAAGTCGCTGACGAAGTAGTTAATGACAAAGGCGCCAATCGTAATTGTGAGAAAGTCGATGGTCGCCGGGGCCGACTGCGAGAGCAAATCGCGCATGTGTTCTCGACTCGGCAAGAAGTCGCGTTTTGAGATTCCCGTGAAGGCCCCATCCCGCATGCCGCGACGAACGATGTACACCAATCCCCCCGCCTGGAGCGCCACCGTAGCGGCTGCGGTACCCGCCTCGCGCAATGATGGAATGATCTGCACGTCGGCGATTCGCAATCCAAACATGAGAAGCGGATCAAGTCCGACGTTGAGTAGTGCGATGATCATGAGCATGTTGCGATAGACCCGCGTTTCGCCGCGAGCGATCAACCCGGCATTTGTGACTGGGACCAGCACAAGCGCGGGAGCGCCTGCTGCGATCACTCGCATATAGCGCAGTCCTCCAGCGAGTACCTCTTGCGATGGATCAAAGAGGCGGAAGAGCCATGGCAAGATGAGTTGCAGCAAGAGCCCCACAGCCGCCGCGGCGACCACACCAAGGGTAATCGCCTGCGCCTGATAGCGTGACGCACGCTGCTCGTCGCCCGATCCGAGCGCATTTGATATAAGAGCCGCCGCCCCGCTCTGGATTCCGATTCCAGGGCCGAAAATCAAGAAGTACATCGGAAACGAGAGCGAGAGCGCCGCGAGTGCGTCGGTAGAAAGTCGGCCGGCGAAAAACGTGTCGGTGACGTTGAAGAATGTGCTAAAGAGCGTTCCGAGCGCAAACGGCGTGGCAATCTTCCGTATGAGCCCGGGTATCGAATCGTGGGTTATGTCCACCTGACCCCCGCGAATAGATTACTGCTTCCCTCAGGTTTCGACACGCCCGCAACAACTCACGCCGCGCACGAAGCAGGTGCCTTGCCGATCAAGCTACATCTCGAGCGGCCCGGCGAGCAGTTTTATGCGAGTAAAGATGTAGTCGAGACTGTCGCTTTTGATCTCGACTCGGTTGAACTCACTTCCCTCGAGTCGGTCGGTCTCGTAGTTCTCGAGTCGCAAGTACTTGCGACTCTTGGTCTCATCGAACCAGTGGATGAGCGAGATTGTACCGTCGCAGATCTCGAGACACGTCATCCCACTCTTTCCGATAACGGTACCAGAGTTGAACATGCACGGCACAACGAGGTTGGCGTTGTAGAGACTTGCGACACGCGCGCGTGACTCGTCACTGAGGTCGATTTTTTCGAGCTCCGTGCGGTGGTTCGCGATCGTGCGTTCGATTTTCGTCTTCTTTCTCGCAGAGGCCTTGGGGTACTTTCGACAGAGTCGCTCGATCTCAAACTTTATTGAATCGACCTTGCTCATCGACTCAAAGAGCGGCCGATGGGTGTGGCCGATTATCGACATGATCTTCCGTGCCGAGGAGAACTCGTACACCCGCTCCTCGGTCCGAAAGCGCTTGAGACTATCGTGAGCAACCGAGTAGTTCTTGATTTTGAGCGGGTTTGCGAAGTACTTCAACCCGAAGCCCACAAGCGAGTTGAAACGCTCAAACTGCCGTGACGTTTGATGACCATGGAAGATAAAAATCGGGTTGCCGTGATACGAGAAGCGAAGCGCCTCCAAAACGGTAAAGTCGTGCTCGATGCCTTCAACTAATCGCATATCATGGTTGCCGACGATCCTGTGGAGTCCGGCGCCCACGCGGAAACGCCCAAAGAGCTGGTAGACATGCTCCCACCGCTGCATGATGTCTTCGAGTCGAAACCGTTGGAGTTCTTCTACGTCTCCGTTGAGCACAAGCGAGTAGTTATTCGCGAGATAATGCTTCTCCAGTACCCTGCTGAAAAGGTCAGCATTTGGACGAAAATCGTCCGTCCGCCCTCCGTCACCAAGGTGCAAATCGCTGAAGATCACCATTTTTGTCCGTGGTTTGAGTTCCACCTCGGGAGTGCTCTCGTATAGATCCTTGAGGTTTCGGAGGCTAAAGTCGTGACTCATTGGCCGTTATACTACCAGAGAGAGGAAAATGCCGCCACGACTCGCAATCAAATTCCGTTGGTCGTGGTCGTGACATGCGGGCGGAGTCGAGGGTACACTCACGTCTCTAGTGCTACAAACGTAGAGGAGATTCACATGAAGAAGTCACAAATCGCGGCACAGCTGTATACGTTGCGCGACCACCTGACCACTACCGACCAAATCGCAAAGAGCCTTAGACAGGTCAAGAGAATCGGCTACGAAGCAGTCCAGGTCTCTGGGACTGGGCCGATCGAAGCAGAGGAGCTTCGCTCCATCATCGACGGCGAAGGGCTCGTGTGTTGCGCGACTCACGAGAACGCCTCCACCATCCTCGAGACACCGGAAGCCGTCGTTGAGAAGCTTCGCGATCTCGGCTGCGCCCACACCGCCTACCCGTATCCGGCGGGCGTTGACTTTGGAGACGCGAAGTCAGTGAAGAAGCTCATCAAGCAACTGAACAACGCCGGCAAGGTACTCAACGAGGCCGGAATGCACCTGAGCTACCACAATCACGACATCGAGTTTCGCCACCTCAAGAACACGCTCATTCTCGACTACCTCTACGCGAACACCGACCCCGACCACCTGAAGGGCGAGCTCGACACCCACTGGGTCCAGGCGGGCGGCGGCAGCGTGACGTCGTGGTGCCGCAGGCTCGCCGGCCGCATGCCGCTGATCCAC
>JBMCTC010000053.1:0-14467 GCA_048624115.1 Spirochaetota bacterium | reverse complement strand
TATCGAATCAGCGCGATCTACACCGGCAAGAACGCCGGTTTCCAAATTGGCGTTCTACTCGGGGGTGTTGGGGTCATCCTGGAAATCCTGGGCCTGATCGCGGGAGTATCTCCGGCAATTCGCGCTCTCATCGACATTTATATGGTGATCATGGTAATTGTTCTCTTGATCATCCTTTCAAACATAACCGAGCGAAATGGGCCCACCGCGTGGGAAGTCATCGAGTCACGCCGTCTATTCGCGTACTACATACCGATCCTTCTGCTGCTGACCGTGCTGCCGTATGACGGTCCGCTGGCCCAATACATTGTCGTGCCGTCTCTTTCGCTTCCGCATCTTTGGCTCTGTCTGAGATACTACAACTTCTACGACTCCAGACAGTCTACTCAAATCGATTTCACGCGGGGATACATCGCGTCCATCTTCAACTTCATGGAGACGATCGGTCACGCCATGACCGAACACCTCCAGATCGATCGCGTTCTCGATTACATTCTCGATGCGATCTTGAGCTCGACCAAGGCCGATGCAGCCGCCGCGCTCCTGATCGACGAGTATAGAGATGAGTTGCGTGTGCGTAGCACACGAGGTTTCTACCCTCCCCCGTACGCCGTGCCTCAGGTCGCGCTAAGCAAACGTGGCGGCGTAGAAACCTACTTTCGCTCGCAGCCCATACCTATTGGTGACACCGTCCTCGGCGAAGCTGTTCAGAGTGGTAAGCCGATATTCATTCGTGACGCGTTCTCGGACGAACGAATGCAACACAACCGCGAGGAAGCCACCTACGTCAGTTCGATCATCGTACTCCCACTCCGCGTAGAGGAGCGAGTTCTCGGCGTGGTCTCTTTCGTGAACAGAAAGTCCGGAAGCTACTTTGACGACGATGACTTTGAGCGTTGCCGTGTCTTCAGTGACTACGCCTCGCTTACGCTGGCAAACCTCTACGCTCACATGCAGGTTCTCGAGAAGCAGGAGATCGAACAGGAAGTCGGAATCGCGGCCGATATCCAGCGAAGGCTGCTCCCAATACAGCTTCCGCGACTCCCGGGGTCGGAGATTGCCTCATTCACGAACCCTGCCCGAGGTGTCAGCGGAGACTACTACGACATACTCCCGCTCAACGAAAAGGGTCGATGTGCGCTTGTCGTCTGCGACGTTGCAGGCAAGGGGGTCCCGGCATCCCTGGTCATGGTGATGATTCGGACGATCATCCACCTCGTCGCACGCGGCGGCCGAAGTGCGTCGAACATCGTGAGCTGGATCAACCGCGGCATCGCCGGCGAGATCGATATCGAGCGATTCGCCACGTTAACGGTAGTCGAGTACGATCCCGAGACCAGAACGGTCTCTTACTCAAACGCCGCGCATCACCCACCCCTCTTGGTTCGGGCCAACAATGGCGCATTCGAAAAACTCGACACCGAGGGCCTGCCCATAGGACTCGAGCAAAAGGTCGAGTACGGCGAGGGAACCGTTCAGTTGGAGAGCGGCGACATGATCGTCCTCTACACCGATGGCATCATCGAAGCGTTGAACGAGAAGCACGAGCAGTATGAAGAAGAACGTCTGGTGCGCACGATCAAGGCGAATGCTCATTGCCGTCCGAAGGAAATAATCAACGCGATCAAGGAAGATATCACGGAGTTTGTGGGTCGAGCTAAACAACACGACGACCAGACCGTGCTCGTCCTGAAAGCGGAATAGTGGGGTTGGAGATAGATGGAAATTCATGTTGAGAATCACGACCCAGTTGTCGTGGCCAAGATCGAAGGCGAGATTGACCTCTTTCACTCGAAAATGCTCAAGGAGCAGTTCAACAAGTTTGTCGCAGACAATGAGGACAAGATCTGTTTCGATTTTCAGGATGTCTCGTACATTGACAGTTCGGGCATTGGCGCGCTGCTCTACATGTTCAGCGAATCAAAGAAGCGCAACGTTGGGCTCTGCTATGCCCGCGTCCACGGGTCAATGCTCAAGGTCATTGAGCTTACGAAACTCACACGGTACTTGCCGCTTGTAGACGACGTCGAAAGCGGCATCGCAAAGCTGCAAGCATAGGAGTTAGTGATGGCTGAAGAAATCAACGAGCTGAAAGTAGACGACGGAAGCCCGCTGCTGCACCGCGACGGGATGTTTCACAAGTTGTTCCCGAGCGACTATCGACAGGTTCGCTATTTCGCGCTTCTGCTCGTACAGAAAGCACCCCCTGAAATCAAGGAGATCAACCTGCTCGAGCAGCAGATTTGCGAGCTTCTGAGAAACGCAATCAAGCACGGCAACAAGAATGATCCATCAAAATCCGTGAACGTATGGTTCGAGTTCGATACCGACTCGGCCCGTCTCATCATCCAAGACGAAGGCGAAGGGTTCAAAGATCTCGAGCACTGGAACGAGTTTAACCGGAAACGTATCGAATGCTTGCAGAATGAAAACTTCGAAGAGCTCGCAGAGTACGTCTCGTATCGAACAAATAAGAGCGACGACGAAGACGGAGGAAATGCCATGTTTGCGGCTCTCGAGTACTGGAATGGAGGAATAGTCTACTCCAGTCAACGCAATACGGTTGCCGTGCTCAAGAGATTCCCAACCAAGCGCTACGGCGTACGCCTCGAAGAAATCGAAGCCGACACGGTACACTCGCGAAACTGAGCGACCGCACCGTTCACGACTGATTCGAGGGGTATCGGTCAAGGCTCGTTCAGCGACCAATCGTACTCGTATCGCACGCGACCATCGGATGTCTCGAGACGTTCGCTCGTGGAAGCATCCGCGTACTCACTAACGTGGTCAATCACACCTTCGACGTCGCCGTCGAAATCCGCCACGGACCACTCGCAGATCGAGGGAAGCACAAGTCGGTTACCTTCAAACCGAACGCCCGCGAGTGCCGGATACAATCGAAGGCCGACTCATCGAAGACGCGTTCCCAGTTCTCGGCGGTGATTGGCTCGGGGTAGAGATTCGGACATCGTTCGTGTCTCATTGCCAGAAGGTCGATAAGCCAACCCTCATAAGTCAACATGAACCATCGGTCGCCCGACGATACGGGCCGGCGGTATAATCTGAGAATGCAAAACAAGGAATCGGTGTGGGACTACCCACGTCCGCCTCGGGTTGAACAGACCGATGAGACGGTGGAGGTTCGCTTTGAGGGAACGCAGGTCGCGCATTCGACGAGAGCGCTCCGAGTGCTCGAGACGAGTCATCCGCCGACCTACTACCTTCCCAAGCAAGACGTCGCGATGGAGCTTCTTATCCCAACCAAACGCCGCTCGATGTGTGAGTTCAAGGGGCAGGCTCGATACTACACCGTCCGGGTGAACGACAGAGAAGCAACTGACGCGGTCTGGGAGTATCCAACGCCGGCTGCGGGATATCAATCACTGAAAGACCATCTCTGCTTCTACCCCAGCCTCATGGACACGTGCCTCGTCAACGGAGAGCAGGTAGTGGCTCAGGAAGGAGACTTCTACGGTGGGTGGATCACGAGTCGAGTGACCGGGCCGTTTAAGGGAGGCCCCGGGACGAGGGGGTGGTAATGCCGGACAAGACGAATGCGGTCCGCCTCCTCGAGAACAGCGGCGCAACGTTTGTGCTCCACGAGTACGAAGTCGATCCGAACAATCTCGATGCAAAGAGCGTTGCCGGCGCCGTTGGCTTCGAGGCCGAGCGCGTGTTCAAAACGCTCGTGACTGAAACCGACGACGGCGAGCACGCTGTGTTCTGTATCCCGGGAACGGCGTCGCTCAACCTAAAGAAGGCCGCTCTCGCAATATCGGCCAAACGTGTCCGACTTTTGCCGCTCAAGCAGCTCGAGCCGCTCACCGGATACATTCACGGCGGCTGTTCACCGATTGGAATGAAGAGAGCACTACCCACGGTGATTGATGAGTCGGCGACCCTTTTCGAAACCATCCTCGTCAGTGGCGGGCGCCGCGGGCTTCAAGTTGAGATCAGCTCAGGCTTTCTCGCAGAGATGATCCGAGCACCATACGCCGATGTAGCCGACTGACTGCGCTCAACCAACTCTGTTGCCGTCGGTCGCCATGGCGGGCCCTACTTCTCCGTGAGGTTTGTGACTCCATCCCAGCTTTCGCGAACCGAGGTCTTCTCCAACTCGTCGCACCGCGAGATAAAGAGCTTCGAAGGCCCATCCTGCGGATAGATGCGCAACACCGTCCGAAAGTGATCGCGAGCCTGCTCCCACGCTCGATCCTCGAAGGCGTTCAACCCCGACTCGAACAAGTCGAGGGCTTCTCGAAGCGCAGATGTCGCATCATTCGCGTGACCGAGTAGCTCATACAACCTGACAGGTCGATCGATTCCAACCACCCTGACGCGATCCATGCGGCGGACGAGCAAGCCCTCGCCGGCAGCGCGATAGGTTTCCTCACTGATAATCAGATACGTGCCGTACTGCTTGTTCACGTTCTCGAGCCGGGCCGCGAGGTTAACCTCTGCTCCAATAATCGTGTAATCGAGCCGATCCTCCGTCCCGAGGTTCCCCACCGTCATAGCACCGCTATGAATCCCAATCCGCGTTTTCAGCGGAACACTGCTCAACCCGGAGCGCACAACTCGGTCGTTCATCGCAGGTTCGATGCGTCGCATGAGAACCGCGGCCTCACAGGCGTGACGGGCGTGATCCGCGTCTTCGAGCGGTGCGCCGAAAAACGCCACGATTGCGTCGCCCTCGTACTTATCGATGGTTCCGCGTTGTTCGAGAATCGGATGCGTCATCTCGCGCAGGTACTCGCCGAGAAGGCCGACAACAGACGCCGGTGGCAGCTTGTCGATCGCGGATGCAAAACGCTCGACGTCCGTGAACATCGCGGTCATCTGCCGTGACTCGCCACCGACGTTGAGTTTGCTCGGATCGTCGAGCAGTTCGGAGATAATGTCGGGCGCGAGATAGTGTTCGAAAGCCAGCCTTATTTGCTGCTTGTCACGCTCGCTCAGAACAAAGCTGAGCGCGGTCAAGAGACCGAATGAGAAAAAGGTCATTACGGAGGCAATCGCAAACGGAACATAGAGTGAAAAGCCGATCAGCAAAACGACGGCTGCCCCAACCTGAAGTCCGACAAGACCGAGGCCGATCGAGATGGAGGCACGCGGTGGAAGGACGAGCGCGGCAATCGTAATCACCGCAAGCGACGAGAGAAAGATAATCAATGCCCACTCGTCCGGCAGAGCATCGAGTTCGCGTTCGCCTCGAAGCGTTGCGAGCAGGCTTGCGTGCAAGCCGATGTTGAAGTACTCCTCTTCGAACGGAGTAACTCCGATGTCGGTGGTAGAGGCTGCAGTGAACCCCAAGAAAACCGTCGCGTTCTCTACCTGGGCACGAAGCTGCTCCCGTACGTCAACGAGATCGCTGAGCTGCGAACGAGCAAACGAAAAGGTACGTACGATATCGTCGCGTATTGCTTCGGACTCAGAGGACTCAGGCCCGGCATCTACGACGTCGAGAAGGATCCGTTCCGACTCCTCCGAAAGAATCTGATTCGCGTCGGAGATAAACGTTTCGACTCGGGGCCGATACTGCGTCATGAGCGTGCTTGCGCCTGTCCGAATCATCTCGGTCCGGAGCGCTACTGCCTCCTCGTACGCGACAAAGAGCGTCTCTCCGCCGGGCAGGACCGACAGGTATCCCGCTGACTCCATTGCGCGAAGGATCTGCACGAGCTCGCCCAACGCTTCCCGAAGAACAACGAGAGCTCGATAGGAGGTCACGGTGAAGCCGGATTCGAGCTGGCCGCGATGCCAGCGAATGAAAACCGTCCCGTCTGGTGCTCGATCAAACGAAAGGGTTTCGCTTCCGTTCGATAGACGAATGGCCTCAGGCGTCACCGTAACCTGGTCGTAGCCGTCGAGCACGAGCGGCGCTACTCCGAGCGAAGGGATGTAGGTTCCATCAACCTCGACTACGAGGTGTGCACGGCGCTTCACACCGTCGGGGTCGATGACCGAGTTCACGAATCCGATACTATCGGCGCCACGCTGGATCTCCCCGACCGGCGGAATGATCTGCTGGGCTTCGGGAACGGCCGCCCCGTCTTCGACTACCACGGAAGGAAGCCTGAGATCCGATGAAAGCGAGTCGGCCCGCGTTTGGCTGGTACGGTCAAAGGTTGCGGCAACGACGGAGGCACCCGTTGCAGAGAGTACATTCCCGAGATACGCGTCGGGGCTCAAGGGCGACCGCGTGGCGGCGGAATCGTCTGCGACGAGTTGACGAATGGCTCGAGCGACGCCCTCGCTCCCGATCTGACCGGCTTCTACCGCCTCGAGCAACTGCGCCAAGTCTGACACGAGCTCGTCCGCCTCGCTCGCATCATCTGAGTTTGACCGCTCCGGGCTCGGGTTTGGATACGTAATGTCAACGACCAAATGCCGCGCGCCGAGCTCCCGAAGGTCGAGGAGCCCCTCGGCAAACACGTCTCTTGGCCATGGCCAGGTACCGATAGCGTCAACGGCCGGATCATCAATTGCGACCACTGCGATGTCTTCGGGAATGGGTTGCTCGGGAAGGAGGCGCAACAACAGGTCATACCCTCGAAGATCAACTGCGCGCCCCGCGTCGCTCACTGTGAGGAAGAAACCGCCGACGCCGATAAGCAGTGCCAATCCAACAAGGATAACTCGGTCCCTGAGTCGAGAACTTCTTTTACGTCGCACCTTGTTTGGCGATATCTTCTTCACCATGGCAATATACTCCCACAGAAAATCGGTGTGTGCACTGATGCTCGCGCTCGTAGGACTGACGCTGTCCGGTCAAAGCGCAGCATTCGTCGAGTCGTATGCGGACTCAGAAGCTGTCGCGGGTGATCAGACCATCTTTCTTCTCGGGATCGCCGTCGGTCGCCTCGAACCAGACGCACGCTTCGATGAGTCCACGGTTCAGCGCGCGGCGGTTCGATCCACGCTGGCGTACGCAGTCCCCGCCCCGCTCACGCTTGCGGAGTTTGCCTTCTTGCTCTCCGAGTATTTCGAAATCCGCCCGAGTATGATGGGCCGCCTCTTTCCGGGACCACGCTACGCACTCCGCGATCTACGGACCGAGCGAGTTATCTTCTATGAGGCGGATGCGACGGCACCGGTTCCTGGCGATGTTGCACTTCGCACCATCCGACGAGCCATGACATGGGAGGCAGCAGAATGAATCACTCCTATCGTCGAGCTTCGGCACTCCTTGTCCTACTGCTTCTTGTCACCGCGACCACGCTCTATGCAGTCGAGGTCGATTTCTCCACGACGGGGCGTATGCTGCTCATCGAGGACGACCAACAATTCTCTGCGGATGGTACGATTACCCTGAGCCACCGGTTCACGCAGGATCAAAAGATCACCGCACAAGGTCTCGGAACGGTAAGCACAGAGGAGGATCCAAATGCGTTCCTCACCCTGTTCGAATACCAAGGCGCCTTTCCCCTATCCGAGAATAGCGGTGTGATTAAGCTGATTGCTGGGCGTACCGAGATCGTCGAGCTCAGTGGATTCTTGGCTCCGCTGACACTTGACGGGTTCGTAGTGGGCTTCCAGCGTCCCGGCTTTATCGTGCAAGCTGTTGCTACCACGACGGTGCTGCTCCGACCGGAGGAAAGCCTCGTCCTCACCGCGGCCGATGCGATCGAGGCAGAGGATCCCGATCGGTTTTTCGGTCCAAGTCGCTTTGTCTCAGGACTGATTTTCTTGCTGCCCGAGACGGTCGGACGACTCAACCTCTCGCTTCAGTACATCAACCAGCTCGACGGGCGAGCTTTGTTTGGAGCAGATCCCGGGGACGACCTTTACACGTCACACTACCTGACTATGGGCGTGGAATCGCCTCTAGGCCCCGACATATTTGGTTCGCTTCAACTCATCGGAAACCTCGGCACGGTTGAGGTCGAGGGGATTGGAAGATCTACTTTTGTCGGCTATGGCGCCCGAGGACAGTTACGAAGCTATCTGCCGGCTGCGCAACGACCGACGGGCCAACTCTCGTTGTACTTCGCGTCGGGAGATGGAAGTAGCGCAGCCTTTCCTGAACTGTCGGGCGACGTGAGCACGAGTTTCGCGCCGGGACCGTACAATGTCCCCTGGCAGTTCACCGGGATTCCATTTGCAAACATTGTCGCGGCAGAGCTCGGAGGTTCACTTTTGCCACTGAGCTGGGCCAATGACGCGGGTCTCCGACGTACGAGGCTCGCGGGCGATACAACGCTCCTCTACCGACCATTCGACGAAGACATGGGCGTCGCAGGAACCGATCCGACGAGCGACCGAGGTTTCTATGGCGTACTGCTCAACGCAGAGTTCGTCTTCTCCCCCTTTGTTGATTTGGATGTAACGGCCGGCGGGGATATATTCTTACCATCAGAGTCAACAAATGGAGGACTGTTCCTTCCCGGAAGCGAGAGGAGTTGGAGAATGGTCGTGGAAGGGACGCTCCGTTATTAGGCTCAAGGAGGCACGATGCGCTCATTTCTATTAGTTCTCATGACGTTGATTGCCGCTTCTCTCTTCGGTCAAATCACCGTGGTCGAAGCAGACGGCGTGGTAGAGGCAAAGATCAACGGTACATGGCAGGGGGTAGCGGCGGGGGATCAGCTCTCGGGAAATACCATTATCGCTACCGGCTTTCGCTCACAAGCAATCCTGGAAATTGGCTCCTCTCGCGTGACCGTCGAGCCGCTCTCGGAGGTCCAGGTTTCTGAGCTCGCAGTTGGTGACAACACGGAGCGCGCAAATCTCGCCCTGCCCTTCGGCCGCATCCGAGCAGAGGTAAACAAGGACCCGAACGTAACACGCTCGCTCGACTTCCGCATTCAAAGTCCGGTCTCAACCGCCGCGGTTCGCGGTACCACATTTGTCTACGACGGCGTTGAGCTTGTCGTAGTAGACGGCCGAGTCGATCTCGCAAATGCCTACGGACAATGGCACAGCGTAGCAGAAGGTCAGGTCAGCCGCGCCTATCGGTGGGACATATCTTCAGTAGAAACGGTAGCAGGCGAGGCCGCTCGCGGCGAGTAGAACGCGAGAACCAGTAAGCACCGCTCGAGCAAAGCCTTGCCACGTTCCCTCGTGCGAGGCTTTTTTCTTGCGCTTCCTTGTATACTATCCCTATGAGAGCTGATCAGCCATCGATAGAGGGGTTGCGATTCACGCGGCTCTTCTTTCGAGCCCACAACGCGGAACGTCTGCGGGAGTTCTATAGTGAGGTCCTTCGCGTCCGCGAAGGGCTTCTGGAGTTTGAAGACGGTGCCGCCCCGCGTAATCCACTGAGCGCCGGACTCTTTCATACTGCGTTTTTGGTTCCTGACCGAAACAGCTTGGCTCAGGCGTATCTCAACCTCATCCGGGCCGGTGTGCGCGTGGGGGGTGCCAGTGACCACTTAGTAAGCGAGGCAATCTACTTTCAAGACCCCGAAGGCAATGGGGTCGAGCTCTATTGGGACAAGCCCGGCGACCACTGGGACGAGGCAATTGGACAGGTGAGGATGGGCACCTACCCACTCGATGTGAGCGGTATGTTGGCGGAGCTGCCCGGTCCGGGCGCGCCTCCGGAAATCGAGCATGTGGGGCACATCCACCTCCGAGCGCTCTCCCTCAAAGACTCGGCACAATTCTGGACATCGTTCGGCCTCAGCGTCACCTGCAAATACGCACAAATTGCCACATTCCTCGCTGCCGGTCGTTACCATCACCATATCGGCGTGAACCGCTTTTCCGACTGGACTAAGCCGCTGGCTCGTGCTCCCGGACTTGCAGCGATGGAGCTGGAACTAGCAACGAGCGAAGCTTCAACGCGCAACATCGAGCGATACCAGACAAGCCCCGAAAATATCGATCTCATCACGAGTGTCGCTACTCCACCCGTAAACTCAAGATAGCCCTCCTGGTGTATGGCCCAAGAATCCCCTCAAAACGATTTTAGTGAGTGGAGGCAGGGCAACGCCCTACGGAGAAAGCTATGTTTAGTGATTTGGCATCAGTCGTGCAGTTCTATTGGCCAGGCCTGGTTTTTACCGTTACCCAATCGGTCGTACTCGTGCTTGTTGTATGGGTTAGCTCAGTAGTTACCAGATATCGAATGCGCAAAGCGTTGCGAGGACAAGACACCGAAGAGTTACGCCAGATGATAATCCAGCGCAATCGCGTAATCGAAGACCAGGCTACGAAACTCGTGGAACTTCACGAGGAAAACGGACGTCTCCGCGCAACCATAGTCTCGAACACCGCGCTGGCCGCCCAGTTGCTCGAGAACCACCAACAGTTTTCTACTCAGAAAGTAGAATACATTCCCGACGACGAGCCACGGATTATCGCCCGGCGATAGCGGTTTTGCATAAGGTCTGCGTCAAGCAAGTAGAATCCATCACTTGACGCCGGCCCGGCTAAACCACTAACCTTCACCACATCACGGGGTGCTTTTCGTTACGAAAGGCTGAGATCACACCCGCAACACCTGATCCGGGTAATGCCGGCGGAGGGAACCTTGTATACTTCCGTGTCATGTGCTCAGTCGCGTAACCAACCCAATCACGCCCCGGGGAGGTTATTTGTGTCTCGTTTCTTTCATCGTTTTGCTGCCGCGTTGGCAGTTCTCCTGCTCATGGCCGTATCCGGCCTCGCATTTGCTGCCGGAACTGCGGAGTCTGAGGCTGCCGCCGAAGAACCGAGCAACTCGCTTCGCGTCTACACCTACGACGCGTTTCCCGAGGCGCTCGAAACGGCAATCGTGAATCACTTCGCAAGCCGCTACGACGTGACGGTGGAGCTGCAACGCATGCAGGACACCGGTGATCTCTACAATCAGACCTTCCTCGGGCGGGAGAATCCCGAGGCGGACGTCATAATTGGTTTGGACAACACGTACGTTGGTCGCGCGATCGAAGCAGATCTCTTTCAACCGTACCGACCGGCGTCTGCCGACATGCTTCGCGAAGAGGTCGTGCTCGATCCGGAGTTCAGGCTCACCCCGTTCGACTGGGGCAACATCGTCCTGAACTACGATAGCGAGGAACTGCCAAACCCGCCGCAGAGCTGGGAAGAACTCCTCGACCCTTCGCTTCGCGAATCGATCATCGTCATGAATCCGGCCACCTCCTCTCCGGGACGGAATTTCCTCCTGCTCACGATTGAAGTGTTTGGAGAGGACGGCTATCTCGAGTTCTGGGAGCAACTGAAGCCAAACATCCTGACGGTTACCTCCGGCTGGTCGGAGGGATACGGACTCTACACGCAGGGCGAGGCGCCGATCGTCGTGAGCTACGAGACGAGTCCTGCGTATCACATCGCCTACGAGAACACCGACCGATACAAGAATCTGATCCTGGGAGATCTCGGCTATGCGCAGGTCGAGGTAGCGGGGATCACAAAGGGAGCGCGAAACGTGGAGAACGCCAGGAGACTCATCGACTATCTGCTCGAGGCACAACTCCAAGAGATCATTCCGCTCAACCAGTTCATGTATCCGGTGAACCCCGAAGTGGTGCTCCCGCCGGCCTTTGAGCAGGTAGAAAAGGCGGGGCGCACGGTAACCATTCCCGTCGATCGAGTCGATGCAAACTTTGATGCTTGGCTCGAGGCGTGGGAAGAAGTAATGCGATGAGCCGTCGCCTGCTCTACGGTGGAGTTGCGCTCTTTTTTGTTCTCTTCTTTTTTATGCCGATCGGGACGGTCTTTGTGGAGGCGTTCGGTGGAATGTCTCCCGGCCGTCTTCTCTCGGTCGTAGGAGAGACGCTTCGCTCTTCGAAGACCCTCTCGATCCTTCGTTTTACCGTGGGGCAGGCAGCCCTCTCCGCGGCAATCGGCGTCCTTCTCGCCCTGCCGCTTGCCTACTTGATCTCTCACTTTCGGTTTCCGGGCCGTCGATTCCTCTACTCGCTCTCGCTGATTCCCTTTGTGCTTCCGAGCATTATCGTTGTCGTCTGCATGATCAGCTTCTACGGTAAGAGCGGGCTGATCAACACCATCCTCGGAACCGACTTCAACCTTGTCTACAGCTTTCGGGGCATTGTCCTCGCGCACGTCTTCTACGACTTCTCGTTGGCGATCCGAGTTATTGCGACTTCGTGGCGCTCGATCGACAAGCGATATCGAGAGTCGGCAGAGAGCCTCGGCGAGTCGAAGACGGGACTCTTCTTTCGTGTAACGCTCCCGCTGTTAGCTCCGGCAATCGTGACCGGGTTTGCGCTCGTCTTTATCTACACCTTCTTGAGTTTTGGCATCGTGCTCGTCTTTGGCGGCGTGCAGTTTGCCACGCTTGAAGTCGCGATTTATCGAGAAATGTTCGTAGACCTCAACCTCTCGTCCGCCGCCGTTTACAGCCTGCTTCAGCTCGCGCTCTCGGCCGGATTTCTCGCAATCTCGACGCGGACGCTTCGCACCGACCGGGGTGCCGGGCTCGGGAACGAGGCGGAACTGCCGCGGTTGCGCGACGCGGCCAATAGTGTGCGCTGGCCGCTTGGAATCTTTGCCGGGATTATGGTGATCTTTGTGCTCGGCCCGATCCTGACGATGATAGGCCGAGCATTTGTGAATCCCGACGGTTCGCTCTCACTCGAGAACTTTCGTCAGCTCTTGTTTCCGCGGACCGGTGAGCGCAACGTAGAGAGCATCCTTCGAAGCAGCGTCGGCGGCGTGATCGCGCGAAGCCTCGGTATAGCCGCAGCAAGCGGCACCGTCACGTTTGCCGCAGCAACCGCCCTCTCGCTCACGCGGCGCGGAAAGGCGGGTGGCTGGACCGAGGCGCTCCTGCAGTTACCAATCGGTATGTCACTCGTGACGGTGAGCCTCGGGCTACGCCTGCTCTGGACGGGCGTGATTCCTGCGACGCCGCTCATCATTGCCGGGCAGTTCTTCGTCGCCTTTCCGCTCGTGTTTCGGATCGTACGAACCGGCGTAGAAGAGCTCCCGGGCGGCCAGGTTCAGGCGGCTCGTATCCTCGGCGCGAGTCGGTGGCGCGTCTTTGCCGACGTGGAGTTTCCGCTACTCAAACGCACGCTGCTCAACGCCTACGCGTACGCGCTTGCCCTACCCTTTGCCGATCTCACCGTGGTCCTGGCCGCCGGCCAAGGGCGCATCGCGACGTTCCCGGTCGCCATCTACCGTCTCATCGGCTTTCGAAGCTTCGACCTCGCCCTCGCACTGGCCTCGATCTACATCGGCATTTGCCTGGTTCTTTTTTTGATCATCGATCGGACCTCACTCCGGCGCAGGTCGATGGTTCCTTTCGGCGGGGCTCGTGCCGCTGCGGCAGATTCAACACAGGAGCAACCTGCATGATCAAGCTCGAATCAGTCACCAAGAGCTATCCCGAGTTCCAAATGCAGATCGACCTCGAGGCCGAGGCTGGTGAACTCGTTTCGCTTCTCGGCCCGAGCGGCAGCGGCAAAACAACTGCGCTCCGGTTGATCGCCGGATTCGAGCATCCGGACGCCGGCCGCGTCTTGATCGATGGCCGCGATGTCACGAGCCTCAAACCAGCCGCCCGGGGTATCGGCTACGTCTTTCAGGACTACACCCTCTTTCCCCACATGAGCGTCGGACAGAACATCGCCTACGGGTTACGCATCCGACACGTAGAGGCCAAAGCGCAATCACGGCGTGTCGCCGAACTTCTCGAGCTGATGGACCTTCCTGGTTTCGAGGATCGCCCGATCCAAAACCTCTCAGGCGGCGAGCGGCAGCGCGTCGCCATTGCCCGCGCGCTCGCAGTCGATCCGGTGTTGCTCCTGCTCGACGAGCCGTTTAGCTCGATTGACGAGGTACTTCGAAGCGACTTGCGCCGCGAGATCGTTCGGCTCAAAAAAGAGCTCGGCATCACGGTCCTATTTGTCACACATAGTCGACAAGAGGCACTCTCGATCTCCGACCGCGTGGCCGTTCTGCGTGCCGGCACGCTCATCCAGTACGACAGCCCCGCCGAGCTCTACCACCACCCGGTAAATGAGTTTGTTGCGGGGTTCGTTGGCGAAACGAACTACGTTGAGCACGAGGGCGAGCGCTTGCTCTTTAGGCCGGAACAATTGCGACTCGACGTGCCTTCAGAGGGCAAGGCGTCGGGAATCGATGCAGCCAAAACCGATGTGCCTCCATCGCTCCCGGTAACGGTCGACAGCCGCGAGTTTCACGGCGCAACCAATCTCTACACCGTGATTGGCGACCACGGCCGGCGGTTCACCGTGAGCGACGCGCGCATGTTCCCCGATGGCGTGCATCTGCAGTTGCGGTTCCCATCGGCATCCCCCAAAAAGATTATCGATGATCACACGCGAGAGTAGTATCTCGATACGTAGAGAGGAATCGCGTGAGCAAAAAAGCACAGTACCTGGAAAATCAAGCGAACAAGATCAGAATCGAGTCGCTCAAAATGACGGCAAAGGCAGATAGCGGTCATCCGACGACGGCAATGTCGCAGGCCGAGATCTTGAGCGTCCTCTACTTTGACCAAATGCACTACGACCCCGAGCACCCGAACTCG
>JBMCTC010000052.1:0-14610 GCA_048624115.1 Spirochaetota bacterium | reverse complement strand
GTGATGATTGCCCCGATCCAGGTAACTCGCCAGGTAATCTTCGCGTCGGGCAAGAACTTAAAGATGAGGGCAAAAACCAGAACGACTACAAGAAACGACACGATAAAGTTGGCGGGCTCGATAATGTACATGGTGACGCGATCTACGTAGCCTTCTAAGAAGTCGCGGAAGAAGGCCAGCGCTGCGTCTATGACAAGTGAGATCAAGAGAATAAAGCCAAGGCTCAGAATAAGGCCAAACGAGAGCAGCCTATCCTTGAGCGTCTTGAGCACACCACTCTTTGGAGTCGCTCGCACACGCCAGATAAAGTTCAGATTGTGCTGAAGAACACTAAAAAAAGTGGTTGAGGCAATGAGAAAGACAACCACGCCGATGATCGTCCCCGCCACGTTGCGTTCGCTCTCCTGGAAGTTCTGGACCAGGGTTTGTATAAATTCGCCGCCCTGCTCTCCGACCAACGAGTTGATCTCATCAAACAGTTTGGAACTCACTGTTTGCTCGTCAATGACGAGTCCGAGCACCGACGTGATGATAATGAGAATCGGCGCAACCGCGAAAATCACAAAATAAGCGGTCGTTCCTGCCAACTGGATTGGATCGTCTCGACCGTACTTCTTGAAGGCTCGTACGACAATCTCTTTTACTGCTCGCCCGTGATCTCGTAATGACATGCTACCCTCGTACTCGCAATATATGGCCGGTCAGTGACACAAAAAGGAGCGCCCGCTCAGCCTGCTGGAATCTTCCGGTACTTCGCAACGACTCCCATGTAGATGCCGTACGCGATAAGGCCGATCGCAACCGCGCCGAGAAGCCAGGGGCCGTAGGGCTGCTGAAGCAGAGAACGTAGCGCGCCGCCGATTCCTCGCGCCTGTCCCGGCTGAGCGCTCAGTGCTGCCTGAAAGAAGAAGACGCCCATAATCCCAAAGACAACGCCACGAGCGATCAGTCCGATCATGCCGACGCGGAGTGCCCACTTTGCTTCCTTGACCTTCATCCTGCTCATCGCGAGCTTTCGCGCGAACTTCTTCTTCGCGCCCTTCACGATGGCGTAGACGCCATATCCAAAGACGATCAGTCCGACAATCGCGACAAGCCACCGACCAAATGGTTGTGACATGAGCTGCGCGGTCATGCTCTGCGTCGAGCCGCCATCACCGCCGCCTCTTCCGAGAGCGATCGTGAACGCGGTGTACCCGAGCGCGCCGTGCACGAGACCGCTAATTGCGAATCCGATTCGCTTGACGACGCCTTTACCGTCGGTCCCTTTGTTGTCGACATCGGCTATCGCCTGGATCAATCTCCAAATGAGATAGGCGAAAAGCCCGATCCCTACGAGAACCAACAGAACCTGTCCAAACGGTTCCTGGGCGATCTGTTGAAGCGCACCGGTGCTTCCCGTTGCTTGGCCCTGTCCAATTGCCGCCTGAAAGGCGATCGCACCCATGACGACGTACACCACCCCTTTCGCGACGTGACCGACGCGAGCGGATATCCACTTTCCTTTTGATACACCCTGACCTACTGCATGTTCTACCTGTGTACTCATCTCTCCTCCTCTTCTCGTAAGAAGGTAGGCATGGGCGCGCACGATGTTCATAGGCTGTCTGGACGAGGCGTCACCGCCCCGGATTGCCTAGATGGACTATGGCTTCTGGCGTGCGATCGAAAGAGGTTTGAACCGGCGGAGCGGCGATGGGCAAGAACAAGACCACGAATCAGACTCAAGAGAGTCCAACGGAAGAGAAGACGTACAAGCAGAGCAAGGTTCCGCTGCTCGTAAGTGGCACGATTCTCGTCGGCCTCGTGCTCGCCTACTTCTTTATCGAACCGGTCAATGAGTTTGTTCGTGAGGCGTACAACGTCTTAACAAGCGAGAATGAACAACGCATCACTAACTGGGTCGACCAACTCGGCATCTGGGGCCCGCTCTTTATCGTCGCGGCCATGGTCGCTCAGATTTTCCTGATCGTCGTGCCGTCGCCGCTGTTGATGATTATCTCGGTGTTAGCCTACGGCCCGTTCTTGGGCGCAAGTATAGCCATTGTCGCGATCCTCGTTGCCGCTGCGGCCGGCTACTGGATCGGCCGTCTTCTAGGCGAGGTCACGGTCTACAAACTCGTGGGTCAGGCTACCGCAGAGAAACTCAAATTCTACTCCGACCGCTACGGGCTGTGGGTCGTGTTCATCGCACGTTTATCGCCGATTCTCTCTAATGACGGGATCAGCCTGGTCGGGGGCCTCTTGAGGATGAAGTTCTACAGTTTTATCGCCGCAACCGCCGCGGGCATCGTGCCGCTCGCAGTAGTCTTTGCCTATCTCGGTGAGAGCAATCAGCGTCTCGTTACGGGATCGATCGTCGTGACCGCCATCAGTGTTGTCGGACTCATCGCGTACATTATCTACTATCGAACGACACACAAGAAGGAGGCCAAACCGGGCTATACACAGTCCGCGTAGGCGGCCACTGCATGTCCCTGATGAAGCGTCCTTATGGCTCGGAGGCGGACACATGGCGACGGGCGGCCCTTCGCCCACGCGAGCCAAAGCCCTTCGTGCCGTGCGTTCGTAGCCAGCGCTTGTACCGCCCCTGGGTATCTATACTGGAGAACTCCTCCCGATAGATCTGGACCATGACCATCGCAATCGCGATAATAAGGGGCCCAAAAATGAGGCCGGCGATTCCAAAAGCTGCGAGTCCGCCAATGACGGCGAGGAAGATGTAAAAGGGCGACATTCGCGCTTGGCCACGCATAAAGAATGGGCGCAGGTAGTTGTCGACCCCTCCAACCAGAACGGCCGCCCAAAGCGTAAAGAAGATAGCCTGCCACCACATCTGATTCAAGAAGAGATAGACGATGGCGGGTATCGTCACGAGCCCCGCCCCGACGATGGGAACGAGCGAGGCGACACCTATCACCGGCCCCCAGACCAGGCCGGGAAGGCCAACGATCCAGAAACCGACGCCACCGAGAAGCCCCTGAAGTGCAGCAATTGCAAGCGTCCCAAACACAACTACATTGGTAACGTCCTTCACCTTGCCATAGAGACGATCGGTCTGCCGTCCGTGCAACGGCAGGAGCTCCCGCAGTCCATCTGCCATCTTGCTGCCGTCCCTGACCAAAAAGAAGAGCAGGAACAGGAGAATGAAGAAGTCGGAGATGATATTGAACAGATCGCCAAAGACGCTCACCCCGCTATCCACGAGCCAGTTCGCCGCCGACTCTGCGACGCTACGCAACCTGTCGGCAAGATCGAACTCTTCCATCGCTCCTGAAGGCAGGGTTTGCTCGAGCCAGGTCCGTATCTGTTGTACAAACGGAGCGTCGAGCAAGTCTTGAAGCGCACCCTGCTCGATCTGTTCGGTTGCCCCGCGAACGATATTCACGCCCTGCGTTACCAAGAGGAAAAGAAACCCAGCCATGGGGATCAGGACGATCAGAAACGTCCCGATTACCACCAGCATGGCCGCGATATTGGGCTTTGTCTCCTTCTTGCGTAACCACCCATACGCGGGTGATGCAAGCAGCGCAAGGAGAATCGCAAGCACGATCGGTGCAAGGAACTGCTCGAGCATGATTACCACACCGATGAGAATTGCCACGAGGATAGTAACGACAAAGATGCGCACACGGTTCTGAGAGGTCTGCATGCTAAGAGGTTAGCGGGGGGCCGTACGAAGGGCAAATACCCCTTCCGGGCGAGCCGTTGGAACCACCCGAACAGGGTATTAGCCAATTGAAAACCCGCCTGTATGTTGGACACTTCGGTTCACAAAGAAGGGCCAAGGAGATAGATATGCAGAGATACGGGAGATCAACCGAAATCGTAGAGCGCGGCAACTGGTGGGCATCACCAGTTTTGATCACACTCTTTGTGGTCGGCTTTGTGCTCTTTGGCATTGCCGCGTACAGCTACTTCAGCGAGTCCTTGCTCTACGAGTACGATCAGCCGTTCCACCAGAGTGCGACACGTTTGCACGAGCAAACCGACCGCGAGGTGCTGGTGGCCGCGAACATCGTCAACGCGATACCCAATGTGGGCATCCCCCTGGTAATCATCGGCCTCTCGATCTGGTGGATCAGACACGACCGCTATCGTCCGGCGGCGATGCTTTTCCTGGGCACGCTTGGTCAGTTTTTTGTGTTCCTAGCGGTCGGATTTGCGATCGGCAGGGATAGACCACAGCTTACCGGGGCAATGGAGTTTATCACCCTTCCGAGTTTTCCGAGCGGTCACGTCATGACGTTTGTCGTATTCTGCACGTTGGCACTACTCATGGCCCTCCCAAATTTTGATGCGACGTGGAAACGCTGGTCGATCATATCGGCGGTGTTCTTCGCAGCGCTCCTCGTTGGCTTTCTCAGGCTCTACCTTCTGGCCCACTGGTTCACCGACATTGTCGCAGGCTACGGACTCGGATTGATCTGTGCCGTCGTTGCCTATGTGCTTGTGAGCCGGTACTTCATCGAGCCGCACTCGTCACGTGAGTTGCTCGAGGTGGCGCCACGATGAGGCGCGCCTGGAAGAATACCGGCATCACCGTTGTCACGGTCGTGGCGCTGCTCTTTGTGCTCGGTCTCGTCTGGGCGCTGGTCGAGCCCTACACATTGGATACCGAACGCCACGAGGTGGTCGTCCCCAATCTGCCCGAGTCGTGGTTCGGCAAACGTGTGGCTGTCGTGACCGACTTCCAGATCGGTATGTGGCTTGACAATGTGAGCACGATGCGGCGCGCCGTAGATGCGATCATCGAAGAAGAGCCGGCGCTGGTCCTGATTACCGGTGACTTTATCTACCATGGAGGCGAACGCGCGCCACGCCTCATATCGACCGCCGCGGAGGTGGTAAAGCCGCTAACCGACGCAGGGCTTCCGGTGTATGCCGTCCTTGGGAACCACGACTACAGCGTGTCGGAGTACAACCCGGCAAAAATCGACTACGACCGCGCAGAGAACCTTACCGAGGCGCTCGAGGCTGTTGGTGTGAACGTGCTCGTAAACGAGTCGGTAGAGGTAGATGGCTTGTACGTGGTCGGCATCGGATCGCACATGATTCGAAACGACGAGCCGGAAAAGGCGTTCGGCGCCGTCCCGACCGACGCTCCTCGGATCGTTGCGCTGCACAACCCGACCAGCTTCGGTGCGATATCTGCCGGACATGCCCCGTTGGCGGTGGCCGGCCATACCCATGGAGGCCAGATTCGAATTCCGTTTACGCCGGAGTGGTCGATGCTCACGTTCTTCGAAGAAGAAGAGGTGCACGCCGACGGCTGGATCGACGATTATGGAGCTCGAGGAAACGAACTCTACGTGAATCGCGGCATTGGTATGAGTGTGGTTCCGATGCGCGTGAGGTGTCGGCCGGAGGTAACCGTGTTCACCTTCACCAGGGATGCACCATCGAATCACGAGGCCGGCGGGTAGGACTTATTATCTAAAATACATCTAAAACGCTTTGCGTGATACGACAATTAGTCTATAATCTCAATAGGTGAAAATACGCACAAAAATCACCCTGGTGGTACTTCCGATTGTGTTCGTCTCGGTCATTGTGGCCGCAAGCGCCGCCTTTTTCCTGGCGACCAATGCGGTCACGCGCGTCATGCAAGAGTTCATGAGCTTCAAGGTGACGCAGGTCGAAAACTATGCGGAAAACCAGTGGGGGCTGTTGATAGATAACGAGTTCGCGAACGATCCTGCGCTCGTTCAGGCCGCGAAGGAGGGCGTAGAGGCATTCGCACGCACCGTTGTCCGTACCGACACCGAGGTGATTTTTGCGGTAAGCCCGTCGGGCGAACCGCAGATGAGCACGAGCCCGATCTCCCTCTCGCGAGAGGAACGCGAACGACTCGCGACACTCGCAGAAAACCGCTCGCGCAACCTGGTAACCATTCCTTTCGGCGGCGCCCAGCGCGTCGCGCGCGGCTTCCATTTTCAGCCATTCGACTGGTACGTCATGATCACCGAACGCCGCGATGTCTTCTACGCAGCCGTAAACGAAATCACCTACTACTCGGCCGCCGTGCTCGGAGCAGCAGCGCTCGTCGCGGTCGTTTTACTCTGGATCTTCTCGAACCGACTCACCCGTCCACTCGGTCGCATCGCTGCGGGCATGGAGCGCATCATCGACGAGAACGACCTCACCAGCCGCGTCGAGGTGGAGTACTCCGACGAAACCGGGCGCCTCGCGCACACCTTCAACATTATGGTGGGAGAGCTCGATCGCGCCTATGGACGAATCAAACACTATGCGCTCAACGCGACTCTCGCCGAGAAACGCGAACACAAGATCCGAACTATCTTCCAGAAGTACGTTCCCCAAGAACTAATCGACCGCTTCTTCCAGAACCCTGAAGAGATGCTCGTGGGAGACAATCGAGATCTCGCGATTCTCTTCTCGGATATTCGTGGCTTTACCACGATCTCCGAAGGCATGCGGCCCGACGACCTCGTAAACAGCCTAAACCGGTACTTCTCTACGCAAGTCGACATCA
This sequence comes from Spirochaetota bacterium, assembly GCA_048624115.1. Classification (GTDB taxonomy): domain Bacteria; phylum Spirochaetota; class Spirochaetia; order DSM-27196; family SLST01; genus SLST01. The sequence continues at coordinate 8,114 of JBMCTC010000052.1, read as the reverse complement.
TCATGGAGCACGGCGGAATCATCGATAAGTACATTGGCGATGCGATCATGGCGTTCTTCGGCGCCCCCGTGGCGCATCCTGACGATCGGTATCAAGCCGTGCTCGCGGGAATCGAGATGTCGCAGGCACTCGAGGGATTCAACTCCGGACAGCGTGCGGCGGGCAGTCCGGAGTTTCAAATCGGAGTCGGCATTGGGTGTGGCGAGGTCACGGTCGGTAACATCGGCACCGATCGAAAAATGGACTACACGGTCATAGGCGATGTCGTGAACCTTGCCTCTCGACTCGAGGGACTCACCAAGGTCTACAAGCAGCAGTTGCTCATTACCGGCCCACTCTACCAAGCCGTGAAGGATAGGCTTCCCGTGCGCGCGATCGACAGGGTCGCGGTCAAGGGGAAGTCAAAGGGCGTGAGTATCTTCACCGCCGCGACCAAGCTCACCGAGCAGGAAGCCGAGGCGTGGAAGCTTCACAACACGGCAATGAAATACTACTACACGCGCCAGTTCGATCAAGCCGATCGGGCACTTCACGGGGTGCTTCGCCTCGTTCCAGACGATTACGTCGCCCGTCTCTTTCTCAAGCGGATCGAAGCGTTCAGGAGAGATCCTCCGGAAGAGAGTTGGAAGGGCATTCAAGTGATGGAGACCAAGTGATGAAACGTGGGCCTACGGCAGTCGTTCTGTTGCTGCTTAGTCATGCCTTCGCACTTGCCCAAGCGGAACCCGCGGCTGCCGAAGAGCCACCGACGCCAGAGCGGCGCGCCGGCGAAGAGGTAGCGGTCTACTATGTTCCGACTCAGCCGCTCGGCAATGACGATGCTACCCTCGAGATGGCCGGCATCGTCGACACGGCGCTCCTTCGCGCGGTGGAACGGCTGGGACTTACGCCGATCATGGGTGATGCAATCGAGCCATTGACCGCAGCGCGCGATTTGGGGGCACTGCTCGTCGTAGAGAGCAGCGCAGCGGTTGAGCGTAGAGAACTCGTGATGAGCTTTCGAGCAATCGAGGCGGAGACCGCACGCGTTATTGCAGCAGACTTTGTGCCGACCCTGGTTGGCGTGTCGGTGCACAATCGGATCCGAGAGGTGATAGAGGACCTCGCGGGCCGACTCGAGCGTTTCCTCGAGAACCCCGGCGCAGTCGAGACGTTTGATCCGTTTGTCTTGAGCGCCGAGGTGCGGATGGGGCCCGACGGGACGGTGATATCGCTACCGGGCGGAGAAGAACTTGCCACAGTCAGCGACGGTACGGCGCGCCTACCCTTTAACCCCTACCCGGTCGGGACAAACATCGTCCTACGCCGGGAGTATCCCGGATACCACCCCGATGAGAGTGTCGTGAGGTTTGGTTCGGCCAACTCCACGCTACAGTTGCGATCGCTTTGGAAGGAACGACGGTGGTCGGCCGGTGCCCACGTGACAATGGGACAGCTCGCAGGATTAGGAGTCGCAGGCCGCTACTTCTTTGAGCCGGATGTGTGGTTTGTTGGCCTTCAGAACTATTTCTATGTGCAGCCGGCCGGGATCGAGGTCGTGGACGATATTTCGCACAACGACGTTACGGCATGGGCGGGGCGATACTTCTTCTTTCCGTACGACTCACCGTTTCGCATTGGACTGGGGGCTGGACTCGGTGTCATTCTCACGGGGATCTCCTCGGCCACTCCTTCATTGTTCACCGACTACTATCTCATGCCGATTAGCCTGTGGATGGAGTACAACACTCGCAACTGGACCTTCTTTCTCAGGAGTGATCTCAAGGCGGCACTCGGGCTCGGCCGAAACCTTCTTGGTTCGCAAGTCATTGGCGTTCGAAACGCGGCCGGAGAGTCCGCCTCGGGAGTTCCTCTTACGTTTGGCATCGGGAGGAAGCTGTGACGCGTCACCCTCGCCTACATCCCCCGGTGCGCTGCTTCGTATTCCTGATCGGACTCGTTCACATGCTCGCCGGCATCGGCTCACTCAACGCGCAAACGATTGGTCAGGCCGAAGCGAGCGAAGCCGCCGCGCGGCGCGTGCTCGCTGTGATCCACTTCGAGGACACTGCGGGCTTCGATCTGCCGGCGCGCGAGCATATGCGCTCGTCTCTGATTTCCACCCTGACTCGACAGCAGGCCGAAGCGGTAATCATTCTTCACCAGGGCGAGGCGCCGGAGAACGACGGCGAGCTCACCGCGACCGCTTCAGCGGCGGGCTCGAGTGCGTGGCTTTTCGTTACGATCGACGGCGACGCGAACAGCCCCCGCTACCGCGCGGTTGCCTTCGACCTTGTTGCGAGGAAATACCTCTTCGAGATCGAAAGGCAGGCCGAACAGGAGCCACGGACGAGAGACCTCGCCAAGCGATACTGGAGCGAGATCGCCACGCTCCTGGACCAAACACTCCAGACCGTCATTCCCGGCACCGAAATCCACTTCGAGGGGGCACCGGGAACAACTATATCGGGAATCACCGATGAGCCGATCGTGTTGGGCGGCGATGGTCGGGCAAGCCGTGTGCTCATAAACCCAAACTATCACGAGTACCGCGCCAACCGGATCGGATTCTATCCGGTCGAGGGCGTGCTCATTATTGGTGACGCGCCTGCGACGGTCAAGCTCGACCAGATTGAAGCAACTCGGAACACGATCGACTTTGGACTCACAACGCTCAATTTTCCGACGTTCACCTACCGCTACGACGTTATCCCCCAATGGATTTTTGCGGGCACCTCGTTGACGTCCTACTCACTGGGGTTCTCCTTCGCAGACCGTGGGAACGGAGCAGGCATTCTGGTGACTCTTCCGCTGCAAGAGCTCCGAGTTATTGGTGGCGGCTTCTTCCTGCCCGTCGACGCTCCGATCCGGCCGTATGGTGCGCTGTTTGTCGGAACCAGGCTCGTCACGGCGAGCCAGTTCTTTGGGCTCGACCCACTCACGCGAGTTCAGGCAGGGCTTCATCTCGGCGCGGAGTTCCCCGTGCGCTGGAGCCTAACGGGCTATGTCGAGTGGTTTCCCACGATGTTCTTCTCAAGCGAGCCGGACCTCTTGTTTGCCGCGTATCCGTTGGGCATGAGGCCGCTCATTACCCAGACCGAGATTGGGCACATTGAGTACGAGGGATTTCGAGTAGGAGTACGATGGCGATGGTAAGACGATGGAAGCTCACATGGATTGCGTTGGCAGCGTCGACAGTGCTCATTGCCTCATGCGCAATGCCCGCCTTCGACCTGCAACTCATTCTTGCGCACGAGGCACGGTCAAAAATGAAGGAGATCGTTGTCATTCCCGGCGTCGACGCTAACTTCGGCAACGTCTCTTCCGCGCAAGAGTTCTTCTATGTCCCAAGCAGGATGATGAGTGCGGACCACGGCCTGCTCGTGCATAGGAACGTCCTGGGATATGAGACAAAGTACGTGCGCTACGATACGGCAGCTCAAAGTTACCGAAGTGACGGTCGCTACGACTGGCGCTTCTTTAACGACGAGCCGGAGAATCAGTATCCGGTTATTCTGCCGACAGTAGAGACGGTCGGCGCCTACGCCGATCTCTACTTCGTCGCCATGCCCAAATCCGATGAAGTTGACATGGAGCACACAGGATACGCGTACGACGCCACGTCGGTGAGCTTTGTGGAAACCGAACCCTCGACAACTGAAACTGAGACGTTGGCGATTGCCTTGGACATTACGGGGAACGGCCCCACGCCGAACTTACGATTGCTCAGAAAGTTGAGCAGCGGGGGTGTTGAAGTCGAGGGAAATGCGTTCCTTGATGGAGAGTTCGACTGGGGCGGTGGGTACACTACCTACGGTAGCGTCACTCTACCAGGGGGAGCAAAACCCCAGGGCGGGCAGCTCGCCTATCAGTCATCGACCGACACCTACATCTACTCGTTCGCCTCGGGTGGCGACAGCTTTGACGTGTACCGGTGGGAAGGCCCCAACGCACCGGCCAAACTGAGCGCCAGCCGGCGCATCGACGAGATTCTCGAGAATGGTGATCTATACTCGAGAGGTGAATCTACAGACGTGATTTACGATGGCAACGGAAACGTGAAACACGAGATCAACGTTGGAGCGCTCCATTTTGCTTACGAGCGAATCGACCCGACAGGGTCTGTACTCGTGTACACGCTTGTGTATCGAGACGAGGGCGATGGAGCTCGGGTGTCGATTGCAGTATACGAGATTGCGCTCAGCGAGATCGGCGCACTCGAGTAGTGGTGCGCCAGTCGGTGAGTGCTACAACAAGCTCGAAAGAGCGCTTTTCAAGCGGCTCTCGCTCACCGGTTTAATAAGGTACATCGAGTACGTGACGCCCTCGAGTTCGCTCTTCATAGTTTTCTCGGGATAGGCGGAAACAAAGATCGCGCGTCCCTCGTAGCCCTTAGCGCGTGCGTCTCGAAGCACATCGGCTCCGCTTTGGTTGCCCCCGAGACCGATGTCCAAGATCACGAGATCTGGCGCGTTGGCAAGGATCTCGGCAAGGGCGCGCTCGGGCTTGTGGCAAATACAGGCCACCGTATGGCCGGCGGCCTCGACAACGCCGCCGAGCACCTGGCCGATAATAAGCTGATCTTCGACAATAACTACGCGTCCCATCTGCTACCCTGGCCGGCTGTCGTTCATGTTGTTGACCCTCTTCGTCGTTTGCATCAGTCCTAAGTGAAAATCTCGGTGATGCCCCTACCACTATCCTGCACTGCAAGGGTGGTACTACTACCATCGCCTGTTTGGGTCATAGAGATCGCGATGCTGCCGGGTTGTTATCACCCGCCTTCGAGCAGGTAGAATAACTCGCTTAATAGATCACCCATAAAACTCTCGTCGTTTACTCGCGACCGCTCTTCTTCAAGGAACGCCTGCCGTGCCTCGAGGGTATCAAGCGCATTGAGGTTGTACACTACATCAATGAGCTCGAGGATGGCACGCTGACCCGCCTCCGCCTCAATCGCTCGCTCATACCGCGAGACGCGTTCGAAGAGGTTGGGGAACGCAGCGCTTACCGCCTCGGACGTCAAGAACGCATCGAATTCGAGCTTGGCCTCCGCGAGGGCGCCAACCGTCTCGTTCGCAAGTATCTCGCGCTCACGGTCGGCGTATGCTCGATAGCGCGCCACGAGCGCTCGGTAGCTGGCGGCTACCTCCCCAAAGCGCTCCGATTGCGCGGTCAACCGCTCGATCCGCACCCCGAGCGCGATATTGTCGTTCTGTAACGCGATATTTGCCGGCTCGAGCGCCGCGACCTGCTCGCGAAGCTCGGCGACACTCTCGGCAAGTGCAGTTTCGACCTCGCTCACCCCGGCTGTCGACTGCTCGTCGCGAACTGCCTCGCGCGCCGCGCGTGCGCCGGCCGCCTCTTGCCTGGCAACTGCCTCGCGCTCGATCGATCGAGCAAGCTGCGATTGTGCCGTGGAGAGCTCACTTTGCAGCGCATCGAGCTCACGCTCGAGCTCTTCGATAAGCGCTTCTCGCTGCTCGAGTTCCCCATTGAGTTCGGCGAGTGCTTGCGCAGAGGCTTCACGATCGGCCGCGACGTTCGCGGCTTGCTCGCTCTCGGAAGCCGCAGCCTCGCGCGCGACGGCATCTTGGGCAAGCGCCGCCTGCTCTTCGAGAAAAGCCTGCTGTTGGCCGATGAGGTCCTCGATCACACGAATGACGGCCAGATCCACGTCGATCCGCTCTTGAATTCCCCCAAGGTTGGTGACTGCCGGTTCGCTGAGGAGTCTGCGCAACGTTGCGATACTCCCGATCGCTCGTTCGTAGTTTCCTGTCGCGACGTGTTCGGCAACATCGGCGTAGAGCCCGCTGATCTGTGATTCGATCAGCGACTCTTGCTCCGCACTCTCGCTCAATCGAGCGAGTTCTGCGCGTGCAGCGTCAAGCGCCTCGATGTTCGCCTGAGCCTCGGGATCGACCACCGGATCGCTCTCGGGAGCCTCGACAGCAACCGGCGCGCCGCCCTCGGCCTGCTCTGCCTGTCGGATTTCCTCTGCCTGCCGTTCATCGAGTTCCTCACGAACCTCTTGCTCCCGACTCTCCGACTCGCGAGCAATTGCAAGCCGTTCCCTTTGGAGCGCGGCCAACTCCGCCTCATACTCGCGCTGCAAGACACGAAGTTGGGCGAGCGTCGATTCATACTCATCTGCGAGTTCCTGCCGATACTCGGCAAGGGCCACCGCGTTTTCCGCCGTTCGCTCGTTCTCGAGTTCCCGTATCCTTTCGTTGGCGCGTGGCTCGGTCACACCTGCTTCGAGTAATCGTGCCCGCTCAGCTGCCAGCTCCTCGGTCAGGGCGAGCCTGAGCTCGGCCTCACGTTCGGCTACGCGCTCCTCGATCTCTGCGAGAACCTGATCCCGCTCGACTCGTACATCGGTCAGCTCGCGCTGAACGCTCGCAATTTGGCCGTCCTTATTATCGAGCTCCTCTCGCGCCTGCCGCCGGATCTCTGCGATGAGCCGCCCTTCAGCTGTACTGAAAGTGCCGGTAGACTCGGCTATCTCGGCCTCTTGCTGCTGAAAGAGGTGGTAGCCGCCGAGCACACCGCCGGCCATCAGAATGAGGCCGATGAGATTCGCCGCGAGCGGAAGCGCCCCGGATTTGCGGCTGCCTTTGAATCGAAAGAGCTCGGGCGATCGCTCGATTCTGCTCTGCTCTGCGATCCGTTCGATCTGTGCGGCGACCTCACGTCGCTCCTCTTCAGAGATTCCGTCTACTCCGTCGAGCTCCGACTCGTTTTCGGCTACGTACTCGCTGCTCATAATTCCGATTATATATCAAATAAATCTAATGTGGGAGATGTACCGATGGATTTGGTTCTCTTCCTGCGATTTTCGTAGTAGACTTAACGCCTCGCGAGCGGGGCCTTCATGAGGCACCAAGAGTCCCATCGCTTGGGAGCGTCTTACATGTCAGGTTTTTCCTCCGTTACCTTCGAGCGTGGTGAACGCTACTTCTTGGAGGGTCGAGTCCGCTCGGTGGGCCGGCACGGTGAGCGGGTAATGGGACTTGTCCGTGGCAATGCCGGTGCACTCTACACCGTGGTTATTGACCCGGAAGCACCACATAAATCGACGTGTACCTGCCCGGTGCGAAACTCGTGCAAACATGCGGTAGCACTCTTCTTGGCGTGGCTCGAGCAAATCTATCAACAAGACCGTCCGCCCAGTCCGAGAGTCGAGGCTCTGCCTGCCGCGCCGCCCGAGATCTCACTCGACATTGACCGGTTGCTCGAAGAGCTGTCGGCAAAAACCGACGCCTCAAACAGGCCGGTGCAGCGTATTCGCGCCTCCCACCTCGAGCGCGATGATGCCCAATGGCGGGCAGCTTTTCTTGCTGGTCCGCGAGGGGCCGGAATCTGTCTGAGCGCCGTCCGGCAGTACCGTCGAAAAGACGGCAGCTACGGGCGACTCGAGTTGCTCGAGCCCTACGACCGTGTTTCCCACGCAGACGAGGCATGTCGCCGCCTCTGCGATCTGCTCCTGTTGGTTGAAAACGTCGCACCCCTTCCCGTGTTTGCTGAGAATCTCCTCGAGACGAGGGCGCCGGTGTTCTACGGCAGCTACTCGGATCCAACCGGCGCCCAACGACACCGCATTCAGATCCTCAAACCTGCGCGTCTCGAGCTGCGGGTGATTCCGCTGCTCATTGACACGGCGTTTGGTGTGCCCGAGGGTGCTGCTATCTTTGGATCGTGTGGCCTCGGACTCGAGCTCGAAGCTCACCACAGTGGGGGTAGCATCTCGATGCCCGCCGCAACCGCACTTGCCGGCGAGACCACCGCGGGCCATGCACTCCTACTTGCCGCCGAGCGGGCGCTCCTGATTGACCGTGAGGACGCCGCGCTTGCCGTTCTTGCAACGCATGCGTCTCGAAGTGGGCTCCTCTCGCTTGCCGCAATCGAGGCGTTCGAGCGGGCTGCAGTAGAGTTCGGAGATGCCTTTCGCGTGAGCCGTCCGAACCGTGTGCGGACCGTTGCGGTACCGGTCGAGCCGGTCTTTTGCGTCGAGGCAGGACGAGCGTGGGCCGAACTCTCGCTTCGCTACGAACCGATCGAGAGCGTGCCGGACGGGTATCACGACGGAGAGTACCTTCTTCACACTGCAGGGAATCTCACGCGTGAGGACGACT